>JAKQYG010000160.1:0-2524 GCA_023356515.1 Trichodesmium sp. MAG_R04
TAAAACTTTTGCTGCCGGCTTTCCTGCTTTAGAAAAAACTCAAAATACAGAACTTTTATTCACTAGAGGAAAAATTTCAATTTTGTCTGAGCGCCCTTTAGAAAAGGGTTATCAAATTGGCTACACTAATTTCATAAAAAAGGGTATGAGTGGGGGTCCTTTGCTGAATATTTATGGGAAAGTAGTTGGTATTAATGGAATGCACGCTTATCCTTTATGGGGAGATCCTTATGTCTATAGTGATGGTTCCCAACCAACTATGACTTTGCGTCAACAAATGAGTCATTTAGCATTTGCTATTCCTATTGAAACTGTAGCTAAATTAGCTCCAAAATTTGCATCTATGCCAAATACTGACATACTCCCGACATTAGACTTATACGAGAATGGGAAATTCTTTAGTCCAGGAAACCCTGAACACTGTTTTGGCAGAGGTGATGCATTCCCATTTCCTCCTGGAGGGCAGTAGGGCTGTTTCAAATATTGCGCCATAAAATTTTTTTCATAAATCCTGTGTCTACATTAAGCCCTATTTATTGCTAGTTATGGTGGTATTAGTGTTTCAGTACAAAAAAATAGATAGAAAATACGGAAATGAATAAGTGAAAATTTTTATTTGAAAAAAATATGAAATTTAACATTTTTTTATGGGGTTTAATCAATTTTTCATTCTCAATTAAGTCTTTACTTTTTAGTTTATTATTGTTAATTATTCCTTCTAAAGAAATTGTACTCAAGCAACCTGCTGCTATAGCTTTAATGGCAAATCAAATCAACAAAATTTCTACAGAATTTACAGTTGTAATTGATGCTATAAATCCCGCTTCTGGAGTAATTATCTCTAGGAAAAAAGACACTTATTATGTTTTGACAGCGAATCACGTTGTGGAAACTCAAGATGAATATGCAATTTTCACTAAAGATGGAGAAAGATATAAAATTGATTATCAAAGAATAATTAAATTACCAGGAGTTGATTTAGCAGTATTAGAGTTTCAGAGTAATAAAAATTATCAAGTCGCTACTTTAGCTGATTATAATTATCAAGCAGAATTTCGTCATGTTTTTGTCTCTGGTTGGCCTGAGTCAAGATTACCTTTTGCTGAAAGAGAACGTTTATTTAGTCCAGGATTATTAATTAATCAAGATTATGAATTAGCCTTTATTAAAGATTCAATTTCTAATGGTTATGAACTGTTTTATAATAATATTACTGAGTTAGGTTTGAGTGGTGGACCTATTTTAGACACTCAGGGAAGAGTAATTGGAATTCATGGTGCTTCTGAAGGTACAAAAATTTATAATGAAGAGTCTAATTCAGTGGAAAGGGTAAGTATTGGTTTTAGTTATGGCATTCCCATTAATACTGTTTTAAAGTGGGCAGATAAGTTAAATATGGGATTAAATTTTCAATTGGAAAATTCACCACCACCACAACTAACTGAAAAAGAAGCAATTTCAATACTAACTTATTTAAAAGTTCCAGAAACAGGGGATATTTCTAGTGCAGCAGCATGGGCAAACCGTGGGAATCATTTATATCGGTTAGAAAGATTTGAAGAAGCATTAGTAGCTTTTGAACGCTCAATAAAAATCAGGGAAAATTTTTATCCCGCTTGGTATGGCAAGGCCAATGTACTGTCTGCTTTAGGTAGGTATGATGCAGCAATAGATTCTTATAAAAAGACAGTAAAAATTAAACCAAATTTTTATTTAGGTTGGCGAGACCAAGGAGCTTTATTTGCTTATTTAGATAAACCTTATGAAGCATTAATATCTTTTAATCAAGTAATTAGATATAATGCCAATGATTTTGCGGTTTGGTATCTGAGAGGGAATATTTTAACAAAAAATTTTCAGGAATATAAAGAAGCGATCGCTGCCTATAATAAGGCAATTCAATTAAAGTCTGATTTTGCTGATGCTTGGATAGGGATAGGGGAAGCTTTTTATCGTTTAGGAAATTATGAAAAAGCCAGAGAAGCTGCCCAAGAAGCAGTAAAACTTAAACCTAATGATCTAGAAGTTTTGAGTTTTTTAAATGCTCTAGAGGAACATAGTTTACCACCGTTTCCTGTGGAGTCAATACAAAATAAAAGAGAGGTTGAAATAATAAATCATCCTTCTCGTAAACAACCTAATTTATTATGGTAATCAACAGTACTTCCGGGTAAGTCCTGATAATAAAAAAATTATATAATTAATTAGAATTTTTTGTGAATTAATTTAACAATCTTCACTAAAAATATACGCTATATATATAAAAAATGTACGCTATATATAGCGTACTTCAGTAAATATTAATATAATCAAATCACATCTTTCTGCATTACTAACATTTAGCCAATATTAACTTTCACAACTTGATTTTTATCAGCTTCAGCTTTGGGTAAATGTAGATGTAAAATACCATCTTTGTAGTCAGCTTTAACTTTGTCATTTTGCACTCTGGCAGGTAGAGGAATTCTTCTTTGGAAAGTACCATAACCAAATTCAGAGCGAGTTACATTTTTCTCTTCTGTCT
>JAKQYG010000160.1:2624-8428 GCA_023356515.1 Trichodesmium sp. MAG_R04
TATTAACTCCTATAATTTATGTTTAATTCGTTATTTCTATTTTTATTTTAGAGTAGATTTTGTGTTGAGTAAGTGAGGGAAATGGGAAAGATGCGATCGCAATCTCCGTACTCTTTTTTTCGAATCATCAAATCACATCTTTCTACATTACTAATATTTAGCCAATATTAACTTTCACAACTTGATTTTTATCAGCTTCAGCTTTGGGTAAATGTAGATGCAAAATACCATCTTTGTAGTCAGCTTTAACTTTGTCATTTTGCACTCTGGCAGGTAGAGGAATTCTTCTTTGGAAAGTACCATAACCAAATTCAGAGCGAGTTACATTTTTCTCTTCTGTCTGAGTTTCTTGACGACGTTCTCCTTTAATTTCTACCGCTTTAGCAGTAACTTGTACATCTAATTCTTTAGGATCTAAACCTGGTATTTCTAGTTTTAAATCAATATAATCATTGTTTTCATTGATTTCCACCGCTGGTGTAAACACTATTTCTTTGACTTTACTATTGATAGTAGAATCATAAACATTAAATAAAGAATTGATTTCACCCATCACTGGAAAGTTCATCAAAGAATCAATTTCACGTCCTAGAGAAAGACCTACAATAGTCATATTTATTAACTCCTATAATTTATGTTTAATTCGTTATTTCTATTTTTATTTTAGAGTAGATTTTGTGTTGAGTAAGTGAGGGAAATGGGAAAGATGCGATCGCAATCTCCGTACTCTTTTTTTCAAATCATCAAATCACATCTTTCTACATTACAACATTTAGCCAATATTAACTTTCACAACTTGATTTTTATCAGCTTCAGCTTTGGGTAAATGTAGATGTAAAATACCATCTTTGTAGTCAGAACAACAGTAGGTGTTAACGGCCGTTAACACCTACTATATATGTTGTTTATATGTAAGTTCTGTCTATTTAGAGTTTATAGTAGATTGTGTGTTGAGTAAATGAGAAAAATGAGAAAAATGCAATCGTAATTGCCACACCCTTTTTTTTATCATCTCTTTCTGCATTGCTAATATTTATCTAATAAGAATACAGAAGTTCAGAGAAAAATATTAGCAATATTCATTCTATAAGGTACTATATAGAGCTTTGGTCCGTTAAGCTAGCACTAACACACCCTACCAATAGCCTTCATGGGTAAGTACTATTAACTCTTAGTTCAAGTTACTGCTTCAGCTTGAGAACCCCAAACATATTCCCTTATAGCTAATATTTCTTGTTGATTTCGTTGTTTTTGTCGGGCAACCTCTTGTCTGCGTTCAGCAATTTCAGTTTGTCTTTGCTGTTTTTCTTCTAGAGCTTTTTCATGGATCTGTCTCACTAACTTTTGCCTGAGAAGATCTTCTTCCCTAAAATTGTAGAGTTTTTGTGCAACCTCTTGTCTGCGTTCAGCAATTTTAGTTTGCCTTTGCTGTTCTTCTTCTAGAGCTTTTTGGCAAAACTCTTCCCACAACTTTCGCCTTTGATCATGCTCTTGTCTAAAAGCATGAAGTTGTTGGGCCATCTGTTGTTGGAAAACTTGATTTTGTTCTCTTCGTTGAGCAATGTTTTGTTCGCGGTCAATAATTTTAACAATTTCAGCTAATTGCTGCAATTGATGTTGTAGCCATATATCCTTAAGAGTCATAAAAACTTTTGCCTTTGTATGAATTAAGCTGTAACACTAGCAAGTAATGTTTAAAAATAGCTTTTGCTATTTGCTACTACAGTAGTTAAACCAACCGCTTCAGCATACTTGAGGTGAATTTTTACTACAGCCTCAATAAAGTCATACAAATGAACTTAGTACCTAGATTCTAAATAACCCAAAGATCATTCAGCTAAAATATCAACATCAGGGGTCGCAACAAATTTTTACAGTATTTTGCAGGAAATGCCCATCTAGGAAAAGGAATTACATCAATTTAAAATTCTTAGTAATTTGATGTCAAAGCCTTTGCCTATCTAGATTTTTGAAGTATTTTTGGTGTAATTCTCGTTAGTTGAAGTCAGTTGGTTTTGTTCCAACTTTTATTAATTGTAATCAAGATGAAAACATTATTGAATTCGGTTTTTACCTGTCATGTGATCGCAATTTCCGTACAAAGGCTAAGTTGAGAACCAAACTTTCAGTACTGACGCACCGATATCAAATCATACACTATCTTTAGGAGTGAACAGCCGTTTTGTTCCACAATATGAAACACCTCTGCTATATACGGCGCTTCTGAGTCATATAATTAATAATAACAAATTTTCTCCCGTAAGTGCTTTTTGTCCCCTTCTGCCTTCCTGACTTCAAAGTATAAATACTTAACCAGGTATAGTATAAATACCATTTCAATTAAATCGTGAATTTTGACAGAAGACATAAGTATCAAACATCACTCCTACTAAACTGCAGGTAATAGCAATTACTAAACATCCTTGCCCAGGATGGCCACTGCCAAAAGTTGCTAAGAATTCTACAATTTGGGCAATACCAGATTGACCAATTTTTTGTAATTTAGGAAGATGACTAATTAAAGCAAAACTTATCCAACTAGTCCCAATTAAAATTATAGGAGTTAGAAAGCTAAAGACAGTTGTTAGCAATAAAGAACGTAGCAAATTAGTTAAAATAGCCATAATAAATAAGTCCAGGTATAGTACCATTTCAATAGCAAGTTAACCAAACAAGCTAACTTACTTTACTAAGATAAAGAGCAATTGCTCAAAATAACTAAATTTGTCAGAAAACTTCAATTTTGGTTCAAAAATCTTGTTGAAGATTGGTAAATTTCTTCTATTGTTTTACTTTAAATGTTGTAATTTATTAATTTATATTGAGTAAGATTTTTTTTAAATTCAATTTCGGGTTGTGGGGACAACGAATGTTGGCAGCTACATATTTAGCTGGCCAAGTATTTGTCCATTTATTGCAGGGCAAAATTTATCGTCGTAATACTATTGAACAAATGGCGATAGTGGGCCCAGAATCCTTACTAATTGTCTTACTGACAGCCAATTTTGTCGGCATGGTATTTACGATTCAGGTAGCCCGGGAACTTGTAGCTTTTGGTATAACCAATATGGTTGGGGGTATGTTAGCTCTAACTTTAGTTAGGGAGCTTGGTCCTGTTTTAACAGCAGTTGTTGTTGCCGGGCGAGTAGGTTCAGCATTTGCAGCAGAAATAGGCACTATGAAAGTAACAGACCAAATAGATGCTCTATATATGCTGAAAACAGATCCAGTAGATTATTTAGTTATTCCTAGAGTTATTGCTTGTGGTGTAATGATGCCAATCTTAACTTTGTTATGTTTGGTAGCTGCTATATTGGGTGGACTAATAATTGCAGTAAATCTGTACCATATTCCCCAAAGTATTTATATTGATTCTGTCCAGAATTTTCTAACTTTTTGGGATTTGTGCAGTGGATTAACTAAATCAATTGTCTTTGGTATTTTAATCGCTGTAATTGGTACAAGTTGGGGTTTAACTACTACTGGCGGGGCCAAAGGTGTTGGAAAATCTACAACTACAGCCGTTGTTACATCCTTAATATCTATCTTTATTTTTAATTTCTTCCTATCTTGGGCAATGTTCCAAGGTATCGGTGGGGCTATCAAGCAAGGTCTTTGAACTAGAGAATAGGCGATATACAAAAAAATACTCATTTTGTCATTGGTATTGAATAAATTTACATAAGACTATGAATACTATTTCTAACTCAGAAGCAAAACAAACAATTGAACTTACTCCTAGCTATAAAATCCCCTTAGTGCTAATAGTTGCTGCATTGCCTTTTGTGCTTGTACAAAAATGGGTGAGTTTAGCGATCGCTCTATTAGGAATTTTTCTATTAATTCAAACATTAACTATTCGCCTAAAATTTACTGAGACAGCCTTAGAAGTATACCGTTTAGAAAAACTATTACGAAACTTTCCTTATAAAGATTGGCTCAACTGGAAAATATTCTGGTCTCCTATCCCCATTCTGTTCTATTTTAGGGAAATTAAAAGTATCCACTTTCTACCAATTATTTTTGATCCTGAAATCCTGCAAACTTGCCTAGAAAATAACTTTCCTTTAAATCAGGATTAACAATTTATTGGCAAAACACTACACTAGCTACAGTATAATTTTTTTATATTCTTTTCCATAATGTACCCCGACAAAATGCAACCAAAAGAACCAAAAGAACAATTAACACAAGCTTCAGTTAATTCAGATAACTTAAATGAAAAAATTCCTTCACCTACAGACTTAGATGAAACAACAGAGGCTCCAACTATTTATACAGAACAACAAGTTACTGAGTCTTATGAACCTAATATAACTCAACCAATGGAAATAGAAGATGTTTTATTAGTTGAAAATAATTCAACAGATACTTCTAGTTTCACTGAGGAATCTACAACTCCGCCAATAAATAAAAATGAAAAAGAACTAACTTCAGTTGTTGCTGAACGACTACAGCAAGAACAAAACTTGAAAGAAGAAATAGCTACTTTACAAGAAATTAAGGCTGATTTACAACAAGAAGTTATAGCCCAAACTAAAGCTATGGAGCGTTTAGTACCAGAAGCTTTAAGTAATTTAGGACAACGTAAACAAACATTGCAAATAGAAGTAGAAAAACTAGAGCGTCGCAAAGAACGTATTCAAAAAGAGATGCGGACTACTTTTGCAGGTGCTTCTCAGGATTTGGCAATTAGAGTTCAGGGGTTTAAGGATTATTTAGTAGGAAGTTTGCAAGATTTGGCTGCTGCTGCCGAACAGTTAGAATTAACTCCACAAAAAGAAGAACAGCCTACTCCTATAATGGAAGACTCTCCGAAATCTGTAAGAAATTCTGAAAATCCTAAATTTGCTGAAATGGGTTTTGAAGAACAAACTAGACAGATTAATAAGATTATGGATGCATATCGGAAGATGCCTGATTATTATGCCCACCCTTGGAAATTGCGGCGCACATTTGAGCCGATCCATACAGAAAGAGTGTCAAATTGGTTTTTCTCTCAAGGTGGTCGCGGTGCCCTAAAAACTATGGGTAGTCGCTTACAAAATATTTTAGTGGCTTCGGCAATTGTTTCTATACTCAGAGATTTGTATGATACAAGGGTACGTCCTCTGATACTTGCTAATTCCCCTGAACATTTGGGAGAGTGGCGTCGTGGTTTACAAGATTGTCTGGGAATTGATCGCCGTGATTTTAGCTCAGACAGAGGGGTTGCTTTGTTTGAAGACTCCGAGGTATTGGCCCAAAAGGCAGATCGGTTGGTTAAGCAGGGCAAATTACCAATAATTGTGATTGATGATACGGAAGATAAAATTAGTATTTCTATGTTACAGTTTCCTCTATGGTTGGCTTTTGCTCCTGAACCTAATTCTCAAAACTCAACCGATAGATTTTATTGAACAACAAAGAAGATTTTTGAATCCATAACTTTTGACTTATGTGTAGCCCTATACTAATTTTTAAAGGAATAAGTTAATGATTAATTGGTTAGTATTAAATGCAGTAATATTAATTGTTGCCTATCTCTTGGGTGCTACTCCTAGTGGCTATTGGATAGGCTCTTGGTTTTATGGTATTGATATTCGCGAAGAAGGTTCTGGCTCCACAGGTGCGACTAATGTATTAAGAACCTTAGGAAAGTTGCCTGGTTTAGTTGTGTTAGTTATTGATATTTTCAAGGGGGTATTAGCGATCGCTTTGGTTCGTTATATTTACTCTCTGGTGTTTGCCCAAAACCTAACTATTGTTGCTGGAATAACTGACATTAATATAGCAAAAGAATGGATGGTTATTTTAACAGGATT
>JAKQYG010000161.1 GCA_023356515.1 Trichodesmium sp. MAG_R04
GCTAATGCTAAAATTGCCTATCAAGAATACAAAAAAATTATTCAAGGCGATCGCTGGAAAGCTTTATCAGCAAAAGGTGCAAAAGTACAAAGACTTTTATGGGCAAGCACTAGTACCAAAAATCCTGCCTATAGTGATGTAATGTATGTTGACGAATTAATTGGACCTAGTACAGTCAATACCTTGCCTCCTCAAACTATAGATGCTTGTGCGGACCATTGTCATGTTGACAACAGAGTTGAGACAAAAGTTGAGGCAGCAAAGGAGGTCATAGAAAGTCTCAAAGATCCTGAGGTTAATATTAATATTGATCAAGTAATGGAGCAACTCCTAGCAGAAGGAATTGATAAATTTATCAAGCCCTTTACTTCTCTAATTAACTCCTTAGAAGAAAAAGTTAAAAAATTAGCACCTATTTCAGGTTAAAGGAGCTTGATGTCATCAGTTATTAATGTAACAAAAGTTAGATTTTAACTGATGACTATAAATAGAACCCATTTAGCCTTTAGATCGGATTAAATGCAGTCCTTTTGACCGTCAATGCCTGTGGATGAATAGCCGCCGACGACCTCAGTAGAAGTAACGTCCGTATACATCAAATTGTGAGGTAATGTGGCGCTTTGCATCAGTTTTATAGAGTAGCTTCTATAATAATCAATTAGAAGGAGTCAAAGATGGTAGCAGTATTAGAAAATCCTCTGCGGGTTGGACTACAACAAGACCGGATTCCGGAACCACAAATTCTGACTATTTTTGGTGCATCCGGCGATCTAACCCAGAGAAAACTTGTTCCAGCATTATATCAAATGAAGCTAGAACGAAAACTTCCCAGTGAACTAACAATAGTGGGAGTAGCACGTAGAGAATGGAGCCATGATTACTTCCGTGAACAAATGCGGATAGGTGTAGCAGAATTTGGTGGTGGCTTACAATCTGAAGAACTATGGAATGATTTTGCTAAGGGGCTTTTTTACTGCCCTGGTAATATAGATAAACCAGAAGATTATCAAAAACTCAAAGAACTTTTGAGTCAACTGGATGAAGAGAGAAATACGCGTGGTAATCGCGTATTTTACTTGTCTGTAGCTCCCCGATACTTTGGAGAAGCAATCCAACAATTAGGGGCAGCCGGAATGTTAATTGATCCTAAAAAGCAAAGATTAGTAATTGAAAAACCCTTTGGTAGAGACCTAAGTTCAGCCCAGATACTCAATAAAATTGTGGGTCAAGTTTGCCCTGAAGAGCAAATATATCGTATTGACCACTATCTAGGGAAAGAAACTGTTCAAAACTTAATGGTATTTAGATTTGCTAATGCCATTTTTGAGCCTCTGTGGAATCGTCAATTTGTTGATAACGTGCAAATCACTGTTGCAGAAACAGTAGGATTAGAAGGACGTGCTGGATATTATGAAACATCAGGGGCCCTTCGGGATATGGTACAAAACCACTTGATGCAGCTATTCTCTCTAACAGCAATGGAACCGCCTAATTCCTTGGATGCTAATAGTATTCGCAATGAAAAAGTAAAAGTTGTTCAGGCAACCCACCTAGCAAATTTAGAACGGTTAGAATATTCAGCCATTCGCGGTCAGTATACACAGGGTTGGATGAAGGGTAAAAGTGTGCCAGCTTATCGGGAAGAAGGAGGAGCAGACTCTAATTCTATAACACCTACTTATGCAGCACTGAAACTCAACATTGACAATTGGCGCTGGAAAGGAGTACCATTTTATTTGCGAACTGGTAAGCGAATGCCAAAAAAAGTCTCAGAAATTGCAATTCAGTTTAAAGAAGTGCCATATTTGATGTTCCAGTCCGCAGCCAAACAAGCTAACCCTAATGTCTTGGCTTTACGCATCCAGCCTAATGAAGGGATATCAATGCGCTTTGAAGTCAAAACACCAGGTAGTTCCCTGCGGACTCGGTCAGTAGATATGGATTTCCGTTACGATACTGCTTTTGGTAAGCCTAGTACAGATGCTTATAGTCGTTTGTTGGTTGACTGTATGTTAGGAGACCAAACTCTATTTACTCGTGGCGATGAAGTAGAAGCATCTTGGCGAGCATTAACACCAATACTTAGTCTCTGGGATGCTCCTGCTTCACCAGATTTAATACCTTTGTATGAAGCAGGTACTTGGGGACCAGTTGAAGCCGAATTGTTGCTTAACCAAGATAATCATCGTTGGCGCCGACTTTGAATTAGTTATCAGTGTGAATAAGTAGGTGGAGTGTTCACGAATTTTAAGTCTGTGGAGCAGCCTGTGAAATGTCAACCCGCTGAGGGGCTAGGGCTCGGTAGGAAATCCTGTCCCTTTGGGACAGGGAGGATGTCAACCTATATTCCGTTCCTGGAATCATATATTAATCGTCTACCAATGGGAGGAAACATCTATGGTATAGAAGCAGCATCCACCACCTATTTTATTTTGGCATTTCCGCTACCAACCTCAACTAAATCTTCTTATAGAACCCATTTGGTATCTCTAAAAAGTTAGGCGATCGCCAATCTCTTAAGCATTAGTCGAATAAAACAAAGATTAATCTTGGCGGTAGCATTTTCCAGGGTTCGCATCAATTTTTTTAGTCAAGCTTTTACATCTTTCCACCCAAGAGTTTGTTCTTTCTATAACCCATCTGGCTTTAACTGGAGCAAATCCGGTTTTTCCTTGTTTTTATTTCTCAACTTTTGATGGTTTGGGAGAGAGTTTAAACCTAACCTTAGTCATAATTGCTGGATAAATTTTCTCTAACTACTGTGTAATTTTTTTGGGGTGCCTGCGAATCAATGATTATTAAAGTTGTCCATTTGCCTTTTTTTTTAGTTGTTGACGTACTTGAGAATGCAATACATCTCTAATTTCATCAATTACTCCTGATTCTCGCCACTGTTTATAATGCCAAAATACGGTTGAATAGGGTGGTAAATTCTTGAGTAAATCACACCCGATAAAACCATTTTTTAATTGATATAAGATACCGTCTAAAATTTCTCTGTTACTCCATTTTGTGGGACAAGTTTTCTTCTTTCTTGGTAATAATGGTTCAATAATAATCCATTCTTGGTCTGTCAAACTACTTGAATATGGCATTTGCCCAACTCTTGTTTATGAGAATTTGCGATCGCTACCTATTATAATCTTGGATGGAAAAGATACTAAATGGGTTCTATAAGGGGTTTTCTATACTTCAAGAAGGAAGATAGAATAACCAATAACAGGACTTAGGCAGGTACGCTATATATAGAGTACTGTCAAAATGAAATTGTCAATACTATAGACCTCTTGCAAAAGTCTTTTGTGATATAATTAAGTGCTATTTTTTTGTCTAATTTACGTGACAAGATACCCAGAATTCCTGATTTGTTTGAAGGATTTATTAATGAAGCGATCGCCACAAACTAAAATGATTAAAAATGGGCAAGACAAATCAGTTCAGCTAATGATTTAAAGCTAAACTAACTCTTGGTTAAATCGATTCTTTTTACAAATTAATTAGCCAGATCGTAGTTATGAAGTCCAGCTATTAAGTTCGCTCTTAATCCAAATCTTTTACCACGATTGCGATAAGGATAAGAAAGGATTTTAAAAATTTTTAAGCGACGATTTATATGTTCGACTGTAATTCTTAATCGATTCAGTTGACGATTATATTTTTTCTCTTCTTTCGTCAACTTCTTCCCTTTCTTTTTCTTTATTGGAGTTTCACTTAATCGATGAATTTTCGATATACCTTGATAGCCTTTATCCGCAATAACTTTTATTAATGCCCCAAATTTGACTCCACTATTTTTGAATAGTTTAAAATCATGAGTTTTTCCTTTTCCGTTAACTAAACACACAATGTGACCAGTTTTTTGTTGAATTACTAATTGTGTTTTCAAAGTGTGTTCTCTTGGTTTTCCACTATAAAACTTTTTTTGTCGTCTTTTGGGTCTTTCGATTTGACTTTCCATGACATCCATGACTACCAATTCTTCTTCTGAATAACTTTGCCATAATTCTTTTTTTCCAGGCAGTCGAAATTGACGAGATTTTATTAAGATATTTTCAATTTTATGAACAATACGACAAATATTAGATTCAGATATTTTCCATTCTTTTCCAATATGGAAATAAGTCCTATACTCTCTCAAATACTGAAGCATTATGAGGATCTGATCATAAGAGTGTTAATTTGGGTTTACGTCCTGGTTTCTTTTTTTCTTTTTCTTGAGCTTTGACGATACGAACCATCACTCTAAAAGTTTTTTTTGACCCCAGTTAAACGCTTAAATTCCGCTTGTGTTAACTTTTTAGCTTGCCAATACTTCATTAGTAAATCAATTTTATTGTTTTTCATAATTATACAACAATTCTTGTTTTAAAACTTAATTAAATTTTTCTACTTTTAAAATCCCCGTTGATGGCTCTAGAATTCATGTACTATTTGCTGGCGATCGCCCTCTTAAATTGCGCTGGATTGATCCTAGTGGCTATTTGTTAAAAGAATAACCTTTCATTATACCACGAAACATTTTTGCAAGAGGTCTAGTGTCTTTGCGTAAGTCCTGCAATAAATAAGATCGTTGAAAAAGTCTTTTTAAGAAGCAGGAGAGTAGGTAGGGATGTTGCATGCAACTTCCCTACATAAGAACAGGGAATATAGAGGAGGTAGTTGGAGATATTTGTCCCTTGATTTTTCTGGCGTGGGAGCGCGCAAAATGCTAACTTTTTTAACTTGAAGGACTGAAAACCAGGTATTTTTTTTGCAAAAAAAAGGCTAAGATATTTATGTGTCAATGCTTTAATATTTAATCAGCAAGCTCTAACCAAGGGTTATAGCTATTTTTATGTTTTTGACGTAGTTCCCTTACCTAGAGTGACTTTCAAGTATTTTTCTTCCCATAAAATGTGTAAGTCTCACTAACTCCCCCTTTCCCCAACACCCCTACTTAAGTATTAAACGGATTTGAGATCAGAGATGTTCTAATTTTGCGCCTTCTGAATATATTAGAACCGCTCACCAATACCAAAGTGGAAATGAGGGTCACCTTCATCATTAATAGCGTAATCAATTCTAATAGGACCCAGAGGAGACTGCACCCGGATACCAGCACCATAGCCTATGCCATTTCCTGGTTTCTTACGCACACCTCCAGGGTTACCAACAACAGAACTTTGACTATCAAATACTGTTGCAGCATCAACAAATAAAGCACCACCAAGAAACTTAAACACAGGAAAGCGGTACTCAACAGTTCCTAACACAAAAGTACGACCTGTTGCCACCGAACCATCGTCATATCCACGGACTGTGTTAGTACCACCTAAAGGAAAAGCTTCATAAGGAGGTAAGTCTCCAAATATATGACCTGCTTGTATATTAAAAGCTAAAGCTTCAGGTCCATCAGCAAAGCGAGTAAAATTTACTGGAATAAAATAACTGAAATTACCTTGCAAACGATTCAAAGCAATTTTTCCTGAACCTACAGGAATAGACTGTTCTGTAGCAAACCTTAAAAAACTACCAGAAGTAGGTTGTCGGGAATCATTGCGTTGATCATTAACGATACCAAATTGAATAGTCAATAGATCATCTTTCCCAGAATCATCAACTGTCAATTTATTCCCCAACTCATCTCTAGGTTGAACTTCACCATCACTATCCTGAATTTCTACCCGTTGATATTTTAATCCCAAAGAAGCAATCCACTTTGGATCGACAAATGGGTTAGAGATAAACGGGCGAATGAAACTTACCCCACCTCCTGTACGAATAACCCTTGGATTATCACCATTAGGGAGATCAACATCGCGCTGATTGTCATCATCGGAATCAAAAATTACTGAAATAGTTCGCCGCCTGAAAGCACTAACCGTGTAAGAAAGTCGATGATCGTTTCCACCAACCCAAGGATCTGTAAAATTAAGATCTGCTAATACTAGTCGTTCACCAATCTGAAACTCAGCCCCTAATTTTTGATTATTACCACCAATATTTTGTTGTTGATAACTCACTGTACCAAACAACCCACTTGCAGAACTAACTCCACCACCAAATGCTAGAGAGCCGGTACTTTTTTCTACAATATTCACAATTAGGACTGCCGTATTGGGATCGTCTGGTGCTGGTTCTAACCCCAAGTTCACATCTTCAAAAATTCCTAAATTAAATACTCTTCTAATATCTTTTTCTGCTGTCTGTCTCTGAAATATATCTCCTACTTTCAGTTCAATTTCTCGAGTGATGATATATTCACGGGTACGACCTTCTATGAGATTACCCTCTTCATCTACTGTTTCTCCTTCTGTATCCACAAAGCGCACCTGAATATCTTGAATTTTTCCCTCTGCAACTTCTAAGATGACTGTACCATCATCACTGACTTGGGGCGCACCAATAACCTGTCCGAGAACATAGCCATTGTCTTGATACCATTGATTGACTTGTTCAATACCTTGTTCAAAAACTTTTAAGTTTAGAGTTTCACCATATTGATCGTTGAATATTTTCTGTTTTTCACTCTCAGGAAATACTTTTGCACCTTTTATTATTACGGAACTCAATATAGGGTTTGCTTCAAGTTGAAAAGTAATTCTTACACCTAGGGGAGTATCTTCAGGTATTGCTTTCACATTTCGAAAGAAACCAGTGGCAAAGATAGCGTTAATATCTTTTTGTAGTTGAGAACGAGTAGTTGTGCGTCCTGGTTGAGTGCTAATGACTTGGTAAACTTCATCTTCGAGTTTTGCATCTGCTCCAGTAATTACAACTTCAGCTACTAGCACTAGGGGTTCTTGTTCCTCTGTAGAGGTTGGTGCTTGTTGTGATAGAGTAGGAGTATATTGTTTTAATATTTCTTTAGTTGGAATACCTGCAACAAACTGTTTATTTGCTAATGGTTCAGATTTAGTT
Source organism: Trichodesmium sp. MAG_R04 (assembly GCA_023356515.1). Lineage (GTDB taxonomy): Bacteria > Cyanobacteriota > Cyanobacteriia > Cyanobacteriales > Microcoleaceae > Trichodesmium. Next base: position 6,901 of record JAKQYG010000161.1, read on the forward strand.
TCTCTGGATTTTCCCAAAACTACAGCTTGAGAATTTTTACTGTTATTATCAACTATTTCTTTAATTGGAAAACTTAGATTAAAATGTTTATTTACTGATAGTTTAGATTTAATTTCTGCTAATTCTTTCAAGACTATAGCTTGAGGATTTTTACTGTTATTATCAACTATTTCTGTAGTTATAATATTTGCTGTAAACTGTTTATTTGCTGATGATTTAAATTTATTGTCTGTTAATCTAGATATAGGAATTACATCAGTATCTACATTAATTTCAGATATTTGAGCATTAGTAGACTTTGAAATCCCAAAAGTTGTTGATGCAGCAAAGATGGACACTAAAAATGGAGATAAACGCATATCATTACTATCCCTTACAATCTACACAGGAGTGAAATTTTCATTCATATAAACCGTCAAATTATACACTATTGACGAGTATCTCAATCTTTATTTGCTATAATTCTTTCTAGGACTTGTTGATATGCCGTTTCCACGTTACCAAGATCCCTACGGAATCGGTCTTTGTCCATAACTCGCTGCTTTGGATCGGTTTGAGATTGGTCCCAAAGTCGGCAACTATCTGGACTTATTTCATCTGCTAAAATCAGATTTTCATGGTTATCTAGGCCAAATTCAATTTTGAAGTCTACAAGAGTAATTTGGCATTGGTTAAATAAATTTCTTAGAATATCATTAATTTTTAGAGCAAAAGTTTGTATTTGCTCTAATTGTTCTCGGGTAGCTAATTCTAGTAGTAAAAGGCGATCGGTTGTCAAAAGTGGGTCTTGCAAACTATCATTTTTGTAACAATATTCAACTAAAGGAAATTTTAAGATAGTTCCTTCTGTTAATCCAGTTTGTCTACAAAGACTACCAGCAGCAATATTTCTAACAATTACTTCTATCGGTAAAATTTTTACCTTTCGGACTCGCATTTTATCTGATACAGGAGAGTCAATAAAATGAGTAGGGATATCATTAGCTTCCAGCAGTTTAAATATATGGCTGGAAATGGCACAGTTAATCTTACCCTTACCTGTTATTATGCCTTTTTTTTGAGCATTAAAAGCAGTAGCATCGTCTTTAAAATAAGTCAGCAATATTTCTGGATCGTCAGTGACATAGAGAATTTTAGCTTTGCCTTCGTAAATTTTTTGATTAGATGACATAAAATTTTTTGACTAGGGAATAAAAATAGACTAATAAGTAATAATTACTCTTTAATATTTAACTATCATACTATGATTTTAATGTCAATATTTTAATATTTTTATGGCAATTTTCAGAGCTTTGGTTAAGTAATACCAAATTCACTTGATTTTGTAAAGTTATAACCTTGGCTCAAGAAGCGATTAAACGATAAGACAATCCTGTTTTTATACCTAGATTTAGTCAGGACTTACGCAAAGACACTATATATAGCGCATGACAATTTCGACGAACTTCACTATAGTCACGTGCGTTAGCGGAGCTTTGCGTTAGCAATCGCCTAACTATTTTTATTCAAAAACCT
>JAKQYG010000162.1 GCA_023356515.1 Trichodesmium sp. MAG_R04
TGATGGTCAATGTTTTTAGGGATTTATTAACCTATTATCTGAGGAATTTAGTGATAGTATCAACTTTCTTCAGCGTAAATATTAGATATTAATCAACGTCAATTTCATTCTAATGCAGCTATAGATACCCTTCACCGCTAAGATTTTAACCGTTCAGGAAACTTGCTAGTAACTCTACCAATTATTTGTTGGGAACTCACAAAACCAAAAGAGCGACTATCACTACTTTCTTCCCTATTTTCTCCCACCAAAAAACAGTCACCTTTTCCATCAACAAAGGAAACCCACTTAATTATTCTCAAATCTTGACGATGAGGGTGTTCAGCCACAACCATATCGCCTATTTCAGGTAAACAGCGGCAGTAGGCCCTCGTATCTACAAGAACCTCCTCCCCAGGTTTAAGTATAGGGAACATGGAAAACCCTGTGACACAAAAGCGTTGACGTAATCTTAACAACCAAAGCAATAACTCTTTATTACCAATTGTTTGTATCAACTTTTTGCCTACCACCTCCAATAAAAAAAATTAGCTGGCCTTATACCAGGCCACATCGCGCTCCTTAGTAGCCCAGAACATCTTGTGAATTTTTTCCACAGCATTTAGTAACTCAGTAGCATGCTCTAAACTAACTTCAACTTTACAAGCAGAGCATAACTTAGCAGCCTTCCAAAAAGTATCGTGGAGGTCCGGATACTTTTCTAAATGTACAGGCTTAAAATAGTCAGTCCAAAGAATGAGCAAATCTTCCTTAGTTTTCTGAGCTTGCTCTTCCTTAATTGCAATATAGCGAGAAAGGGTATTAGCCGTTTTATGATCTCCAGCTTTTGGGTCAAGTTCTAAAATTTTCTTAGTCATAGATAATACTGCTTCAGCGTAAATGCGAGCAGAAGCGGGGTCATAAACACCGCAAGGGCCATCACAGTGAGCGCTAACCTCTGGTGCTGGGAACCACTTTCTAATCTGAGCAGCAATTGTGTTGAGCATAATTTTCTAAGATATCCCCATCTATAAAATGGAAAGAGTTACATTGTTATTATTTAATAGTAGTTGATTATACTGGAAAGTCTTCCCAATAATTCGCAACTATAGTATTTTAAATGAAAAGTTTTATATTTTCCTCAGCCTAAAGGTACGGAGATTACTACTGGGCCGAATCTTAACAGCGGGTTAATAAGTCCTCATGGTTAACTACTTGCAAATTATGCGGCATATTCCTAAACTTAAGCTGATAATAAAGTTTGGGCTTCTAGCTTAAGAGTTTACACCTAACACATAGTATCTAACAACCTCTTTCAAATGTGATTATTTGGTAGTAAGCCTGGTAGTACGCGATCGCAACAAAATAAAGTCCCAGCTACTACACATACTGGAATAGCTAAAAAATTAACTATAGGAATAGCAATTAAAGCTTGACAAATCAACCCAAAAGTAGCGCTTGCTGGTAAACTACGATAAATAACTGTTAACTTCTCTCGAAATTTTAATTTTCTTCTTTCTAAAGGTCCATCAAAAAAGTCAAGACAAACAATAGAAGTTGTTAAAGCTATACCGCCAATAGTTGTTATTAAAGGTCCTCCAGGAAAAAAGTTGAGTAACAACATTGGCAAACCTATTATCAACACTAATGTAATTTTTTTTAACTCAAAAAGTATTGCTCGGCAAATATCCCTAATAATAGCTAGTAAACTCAAAGAAGCTTCAGGCAATGTACCAATTCTCATTTTTTCTAATTGTTCAGAAAGTTGACCATAAAAAGGAGAACCGAGAATAACTCCAAATTGTAATAACAAAAATCCAATAATTAACAAAAATATTAGAAATAGAATAATTTTTACTAGCCAACCTAGAGCATTATCCAAATAACTTAAGAAGTTTAACCAAGTTGGTAATTGAGAAATAAGACTATCAAACTGCAAATATAAATTATTAAAGATAGTATCTATTAAATTAATTCCAGGTAATAGCAGACTAATATACAGAAGAATACCCAAAACAATATTAATTAAAATCGGAACAATTATATAACTGATTAATCTGGGATTTTTAAAAAATATTATTAAAGCTCGAACATGATACGTTGAACCTGCTATTAATTCCCTAGGCACTTGAAGTATTGACTTTAAACAGGACTTTTTTCTCATTAATTTAAATTCGGCTTTATTTAAATTTTAGTTTAATTTTACAGTTATATAATATCGAGATTAATTATTAAACAAGGTCATGTTTTTTCTAATGCTCAAAAAATCTAACAATCCTATTTCATTTGTAATATTTTGTTGTTATTTAGGAATTTAAAGCTGACAAACCCAACCATAATGTTCAATAGCTTTACCTGTTTTAATATCTTCTAATTTTTGCAAAACTTGAGAAGCATATTTTCGTTGTTCAATGCTTGGTAAAATCATATCTTTACCTTGATAATTAATAGTAGAAATATGAGCAATTGTAGCAGCGGTACCCATTCCAAAAGCTTCAGAAAGATTTCCAACTTCGTAAGCTTGTGCCACCTCATCAATAGAGATTAACCTTTCCTCAACCTTAATACCCATATCTCTAAATAAAGTTAATGTACTATCTCTAGTAATTCCTCCTAATATAGTCCCTGTTAATTGAGGAGTAATAACAACATCATTAATCACAAAAGCCACATTCATTGTGCCACATTCTTCAATATATTTTTTCTCTTTTCCATCCAACCATAAAACATTATCATAACCTTGTTGTTTAGCCTCTTTATCTGCTAACAAACTACCAGCATAATTACCCGCACATTTAGCTGCACCAGTGCCACCTTCACAGGCTCGGACATATTTATTTGTAACAATTAACTTAACCGGTTCGGAATAATAAGCACCTACAGGGGAAGAAATAATAATAAACTTATAACTATTTGCTGGTTTGAGGCCAACAGATTCATCTGTGGCAAAGTAAATAGGTCGAATATATAATACACTATTTGATTGATCAGGAATCCAATCAGCATCTAGCTTAATTAATTCTTTTAAACCATCTATAAAAATTTCCTCAGGAATAGATGGCATACATAATCGAAAAGCTGATTCGTTTATTCTTTTATAATTAGCTTGTGGGCGAAACAATAAAGGTCTTCCCATAGGACTTCTATAAGCTTTTAAACCTTCAAAAACTGCCTGACCATAATGGAGCGCAGATAGAGAAGGACGAATAGGGATATTACCATAAGGAATAATTTTTACTTCTTGCCAGCTATCATTTTCATAGGTAGCAACCAGCATATGATCGCTAAATACTTTACCGAAGGGAGTATTATTGATATCTTGTTCTTTAATCCGAGACTGGCTAGTTTTTTCTATAGATATTTGAGAATTAACTATTTGCATGATTGTCTTAATTTTAGTAAAAACACTACTTTATATCTTTTATAATATCATGGCCAGTTAAATACACATAATTAAAAAAAAGTTACTTTTCAGGACTTACGCAAAAAATAATATTATGCACTAACTCCACATCATCTGAGTTCTTTCAAAAAAAAATCCTGAACTTTATTTGATTCTTATTTATTAGCAGTTGCCAGTTATTAAATAATTTACTTTGAATAATTAACAATCAACAGTTATTTATATTGCTCATATTAATAGAGGTAAGTTTATGATTATTTTTAGTTAAAAATTTATCAAATATCATATCAAACCCACCTCTACTTTAACTACCTAATAACAATTTCCTCAAATACGGCAACACATCATATCTCAAAATTATAGATTAATGAAGATAAGTAGTTTAGCCTAAGTTTATGGAATTGGTATAACTTAGTTTCACTTAATAATCATGCTTGGCAATTACCCAAATAGCATGAATAATTCCAGGAAAAAATCCTAAAAAAGTTAGGAGAAGATTAATCCAAAAAGCACCACCTAGACCAACAGTTAAAAAAACCCCTAAAGGTGGCAAAAAAATAGCAGCTATAATTCTCAGTATAGTCATTTAAGTTACCCTTCTAATTATTATAAATTTTATTGGAGTATATGGCAGTAGCCACAAAGAGCAGGAATTATGGGATGACTAAACCTTATGAATTTTGGTTTTATCTAAACCGTATTGGCCTATAGAAGGAAATATTATATAGTCAACCTTATGTCCTTGCTCCTTCTTATATAACTTCAGGAGTTAGTAGAACCTTTACCGAAAAATTTTGGAGGTTCTGCTAGGGTATAAATTTGTGTTTCAGTAGCGATCGCTTCTCGCAGATATTTAGGTACTTGCAACATTCCTAATAAAGTAGTTCCATCCAACATGCGGAACCCGCCAATAGTTTTTTCTTTGAGAAGTTTATTAACCTTTTCTGGTTCAGGGCGACTATTAATCATTTTCCTAGAGCCTAGTGTAAAACCCCAAGATCGCCCATAAGTGGGAACATGACTACTATAAGATTGAACATAAGGAAATACAGCTTTCATTGTATTAACAATACGAACATGAAGTTTCATTTCTCCAGGGGAAACTGGACCAGCCTGCACAACAAAAAATCCCTCTGGGGTAAGTACCCGCAGAATTTTTTCAAAATAATCCTTTGTAAACAATTGAAATGATGGTCCCTCTTCAATAGGATCAGAAAGGTCAGAGATAATGACATCCCAACTCTCACCAGAAACATCCAAAAATTCTAAAGCATCGCCAATGACCAACTGAAGGCGGGGGTCATCAAAAGCATTAGTATGCATCTCAGGCAAATATTGACGACAAGCTTCTACTACTTCTCCATCAATATCAACCATGGCCACTTTTTCCACACTTTTCCAACGCAGAACTTCCCGAATAGTGGCTCCCTCACCACCACCAAGAACAAGAACTTTGCGAGGGAACTTATGATAAATCATCGCAGGATGTACCAGGGGTTCATGGTATAAAAATTCATCCCCTGTAGAAGATTGCCATTTGCCATCGAGAACCAGTGCCTTACCATAAATACCTGTTTCTACAATGTACATTTCTTGATAGGCAGTTTTTTTGTAGGCAAGTACCTCAGTAACGCCATGAAGATAAATATCCCAAGGTGTAATATACTCGCTTACCCACAAATTAGTAGCTACTTTACTACTTGCCATAAGTTATACTCCTCAATAAGATATCTATAAAGACTAAGCCAATTTTTAGTAGATTAACACTTGGTAGGGTTTTTAAGGGCTATGGTATTTATGAAGCTTTAGATGCTGCTGGTTATAGTAGTAATAAACAGCTTAATCCTTGGTATTTCCCTAGTATAGGAGAATATACTACTCTCTTAGAATCAGAGGGTTTTTTATTGACTTTTGCAACTTTATTAGAAAGACCAACTAAACTTGAAGATGGAGAATATGGTCTGCGTAATTGGATTAAAATGTTTGCGACTTGTTTTTTTAAAGAGATTCCTGAAAAAAAGCAAAATATTATTATTGATGATATCCAAAATAGATTGCGCCCCCATCTATTTTATCAAGGCAAATGGATAGCTGATTACAAAAGAATTAGAATTATGGCTTTTAAAGAAGGTAAGCAGAATAAATAATGACTGAATTATTTAAGTTATTAGGGAATAAGCTTCGAGCGAAGAAGTATTAATTGCGCTTTTGGAAAACAAATTGTTAAAAATATTGCTCTTAACTTACCTATTACTTAATAACTGAAGTTTTGAGTAAAGTCTTACATTATTTTTAGGAATTTAGGAATTGGTGTTATGCTTCATTTAACCTATAGGGTTTGTCAGGGAAATACTAAAGTTCTAGGTTGTAGAAATTAACTTAACCAATAATAGGGAAAAGAAAACAATAACAATAACTATACCTAACCAATCTAAAGCAATAGATAATCTAAGTTTTGTTCTTCTTATTTCGACTATCAATCCATTGCTTGGCAAGTCTAACTGCCTCTTTTCGAGAGGAAGCATAAGGTACTGCTACAACACAACCTAATTTATAATTAGCCCAAGCTGCATAAGTAGGATATCCATTCATTTCACCTTGGTCAATTTCAACCTTCCAACCTTTATATTTAAAGGTAAGCATAATATGAGGAAAATCAGGTTCAATCATTATAGTGTGACTCAATTAATTATAGTTATCTCAAAATACTTCCAAATGTAAAAATTGGAAATTCTGATATTTTTTAGTCTATATGAAATATTCAATAATTAGAATAAGGAAAAATTTTAGCAAGAACCTTAATATTTTTTTGCTTGTTCTCTATCCTACTCCCCATTTTTTTCATGCTGCCTATTCCCTACTCCTTAACTCTCTAAAACTGTCAAGATTAGCATAGGCACTATAAACAGCTTTGACATTATACCAATTTAAAAATATCCGAGAAATTTCTAAAGCTAACTGTGATTTACCACGGTCAATTAACCATTGTAAAAAAACAGTCATGGTTTTTTCATTTAATCTCCCAGCTAATGATAATCCTCCCCATAATAATTTGTGTAACCAAGTCATTTGAATCATAATTTTTACTTCCAATGTCCGATGTTTTTGATAAAACAAAACTCCCATTTTTCCTCTTTGAATTTCTCTTTCAATCATTCTGGGTAACTGATCTATAGAAAATGGTGGATGCCAATGATAACCTACAGCTTCCGGGCATTTAACTAATTTTAATCCTAATTTTTTTAACCTAATTCCTAATTCTAAATCTTCCCAACCATACTCTTGAAAATCAGTATCAAATAATCCCGCTTCAACTAACCAATGACGAGCGATCGCTACATTTCCTGTAGCAAAAAAAGCTGCCGAAAAATCTGTCAATTTATAAGGTTCTAAAGTGGGAAAATCAAAATTACAAGTATTAATTACTCTTCCATAAGTAAAAATACGGTTGGATTTTTCCCCATATTTAATTAAAGTATTTGCATGTGCCTGAAGAAAATTATCTTTTACGACTAAGTCACTGTCTATAAAAATAATAAAATTTCCCCTGGCTACTTCAATACCTAAATTTCTGGCTGCTGCTGGTCCCTGGTGAGACTGAGGCCAAAGTTGGAGATGGGGAAATTCTGTGGCATTAGCTTTTAGCCAGGGGATAGTATCATCTGTTGAACCATCATCGACAACTATTACTTCATATTGGGTTATCGGTTGTTCATAAGTTTGACTTTCTAAGGCACGGAGGCATTTTTCTAAAATTCCTAGGCGGTTATAGGTGGGGATAATTATACTGAAAAACATAGAATCATTTACTTATATTATATGCTGTTTATTTTTGAAATCTTCCCCGGCCTAAAGGCACAGGGAAACAACCAAGCCTTAACTCCTAGGGAGGTTGACATTTAACAGGCTGCTGCTACCTTGACGGTAGTCTTACACTTATTTTTATCTCAACATTGGTTGAAGACTCCCACTCTCCCCCAGGGGAGCTAGGGCCTGAAAACCAATTAATGTTGCGGTTTTCACAAGGAGTAGGGAACCCACCCCTAAGCCGTCCCAGCAGGAGAAATAGGGGAGCATTACAAGGGGAAGTAGGTAGGGACATTCTATGTAATGTCCCTACAGAGTAGTTAGGAGTAAGGTCGAATTATAGAGGAGGTAGTCGGATATATTTGTCCCTTAATTTTTCTGCAATTATTCTGCCCAAAATGCTAACTTAATATGAGGGTTTTGGACATGCAAATAAGACACTTTTTCAAGGCCCAAAAAAGGCTTTAGGGAATATCAGTCAATGGTTTGAGATTTAATCAGCAAGCCCTAACTTAGTTGCAATTGCCTGATCAAGTGTCCCAAATACGGCAGATATATCCTAGCAAAAACTCAGTTTTGCCTATTACCTCTTGTCTTTCCCTGTTAATAAAGCTACTATCTAAACTGGATTTAATGTTAATTTGTCAATGATACTTTTGTTATACTCAAAAGCCTGTACTTTAAGGAACAATAAAGCTACAGATTTAGTTTGATAATAATAAATCAGTCGTTAATTTTTGAAGAAAAATATGGGTGCCACTAAAGTTGTACTAGCTTATTCAGGAGGAGTAGATACCTCCGTTTGTATTCCTTATCTGAAAAATGAATGGGGAGTAAAAGAAGTAATTGCCCTAGCAGCAAATTTAGGTCAAGGGGACGAATTAGAAGCAGTTCGGAAAAAAGCATTAGATTCAGGTGCCGTAGAATCTCTGGTTATAGATGTTATCAAACCTCTAATTCAAGAATATGCTTTTCCTGCTATTCAAGCAAATGCTCTATATGAAAATCGTTACCCCCTAGCAACAGCATTAGCTCGACCTCTAATTGCTAAAATATTAGTAGAGGCGGCAGAAAAATATAGTGCCGATGCTATTGCCCACGGTTGTACAGGAAAAGGTAATGACCAAGTAAGGTTTGACGTTGCTATTGCTGCACTAAATCCTCAAATTAAG
>JAKQYG010000163.1 GCA_023356515.1 Trichodesmium sp. MAG_R04
ACAAGTTCTCAACATTTTGATACTTGCTTAGGTTGTCTTGCTTGTGTAACTACTTGCCCATCTGGAGTTAAATATGACAAATTAATCGCTGCAACTCGTCCACAAGTAGAACGAAATATTAACCGTTCATTACCTGACAAATTAATTCGTAATCTGATCTTTAATTTGTTTCCTTATCCTAATAGATTACGACCTTTGCTTATCCCTCTATTAGTTTATCAAAAATTAGGATTTAACAAACTTATTCGTAGTAGTAAGCTCCTGGAAAAAATATCTCCTAGATTAGCAGCAATGGAATCTATTTTACCAGAAATTACTGTTGATGCTTTTCAGAATAATTATCCCACAATTATTCCTGCTCAAGGAGAAAAACGTTATCGAGTTGGTTTTATTTTAGGTTGTGTTCAAAGAATATTTTTCTCTCCTGTTAATATGGCAACAATTCGAGTTTTAACTGCCAATGGTTGTGAAGTTGTAATTCCGAAAAATCAAGGTTGTTGTGCTGCATTACCAGAACATCAAGGACAAACCGAACAAGCTCATACTTTGGCAAAACAAATGATCGATACTTTTGCAAATACTGGGGTTGATGCAGTGATTATTAATGCTGCTGGTTGTGGTCATACTCTTAAAGAGTACGGCAATATTCTTCAGGATGATTCTGAGTATTGTAACCAGGCAAAAGAATTTTCTAAAAAAGTTAAAGATGTGCAAGAATTTTTGGTTAATATAGGATTGATAGTTAAACTTTCTCCTTTAGTTGAGGATGAAGAATTGACTATAGTTTATCAAGATGCTTGCCATTTATTGCACGGTCAAAAAATTAGTTTAGAACCAAGAAAATTGTTGCTCCAAATTCCTGGAGTGAAATTGCGGGAACCGATAGATGCATCCTTGTGTTGTGGAAGTGCGGGAATTTATAATATGTTGCAACCTGAAGTAGCTAATGAATTAGGAGGGCAAAAAGTAGAAAATTTATTGAATACAGGTGCAGAATTAATTGCTTCTGCTAATCCTGGATGTTCTTTGCAAATTCAAAAGCATTTAGAATTGCAAGGTAAGAAAATGACTTTAATGCACCCAATGGAATTATTGGATTTTTCTATTCGGGGGGTAAAGTTACAGAGAAAATAGTAGATTATAAACTAGTATAATTAATGTATATAAGGTAGGCGATCGCTCTGTTTTTTTCCAAATAAAAAGTTATAGCTATTATCCTGTATACTATGAGTGCTAACATCTGTTAACAATATAACTTGATAAGTATAACTATATCAATATATATAAACTTATGTGAATAAATATTAGTAAATCAATAATAGTTAAATAACAATGATTTAGGATGGATTTTATGAATTTCGTAGACAGCTAGAATATAAATGTCAATGGTACGGTACTAAACTGGTAATAGTCGATCTTATCTTTCCGTCATCAAAGACTTGCCCCAACTGTGGTCATGTTCAGGATATGCCATTAAGTCTAAGGACTTATTATTTTCCTGACTGTGGTTTGTCAATCTTATTGAGACTTAAATGCCAGTATAAATTTAAGAAATGCGGTCGGCTCGACCGCGAATTCCTGTGGATGAGTAACCGCCGACGACCTCAGTTGAAGCAGGAAGTAAACATTAATTTGTCACATTATGTGATGCTTTGTATCAGTTTTATAGAGCAGATAATTTGTTAGTTGGAAACTGGAGGAAAATTTTATAACATGAAGCGCTCTCTATTTTTATTCATAAGTCTAGCTGTTTTAGGTTTAACATCCTGCAGCGCTGTCAAGCAAATTCAGGAATTAATCGACCCAACCCCATCAAAGACATTGACTAGATCTCCTGTTAAACAAAAAGAGCTAAAAAAATTATTTCCGATTGAGCGAAAGGAAAAATATGGGTACATTAATAAAATGGGTAAAATCTTGATTTCACCAAGATTTGATCAGGTAAAAGATTTCTCAGAAGGATTAGCAGCAGTAAAAATTGGAGAAAAGTGGGGTTATATTAATGAAAAAGGAGAAATAGTTATCAAGCCAGAATTTGATTCTGCTTTACGTTTTTCCCAAGGATTAGCACCAGTCAAAAAACTTACTCAAAAATGGAGTTATATTAACAAGAATGGAGAAATAGTAATTCAACCGCAGTTTGATGATGGAGTCGATTTTTCCGAAGGGTTAGCACGAGTTACAATTGATAGCGACTGGGGTTATATTGATCGAACTGGCAATATAATAATTAAGCCAGGATATGGAGGGCAACCTGGGCGGGGTTTTTTTGTTGAGGAATTAGCTGCTGTGAGGGTCGGTACTGGTTATAAATATGGATATATAGATAAAACTGGAGAAGTAGTAATTGAGGCCAAATATGATTTTGCTGGAGATTTTGTTAATGGTTTAGCAAGGGTTCAAAATTTTGACCGCTGGGGGTATATTGATAAAACTGGTACTGAAGTCATTACAGCAAAGTTTGAATTTAGTCAAGATTTTTCCGAAGGTTTAGCATCAGTGAAAATTAATGATAAATATGGCTATATAGATGTTTCAGGTAAAAGAGTTATTCAACCGCAGTATGATTTTGCTGGCAAGTTTTCTGAAGGTCTAGCAGAAGTCAGGATAGATGACAAATATGGCTATATTAATACTGCCAATGAGATGATTATTGAGCCTGAGTATGATAATGCTTTTGCGTTTTCTAATGGTATTGCAGAGGTTTGGTTAGAGGACAAAAAGGGTTACATAGATAAAATTGGTAGGCCTATCTGGAATTTAAGTAACTAGACCTTACACACTCATTTTTTAGTAGGTTGCAGCTTTCAGGTTTGAGGTCCTAGGTTAACAGCAAAGAGAGAAAATGATTGCAGTCAAAAGTAATCGAGATTTAACGGTGTGGCCAAAATCAATGTATTTGATAGTAAGATATTGTCAATTACAACCCTTTCTGTTGTTATGAGGTACTCCCTCGCGGGCAATATGCCCGCACTACATGATTTTCATCATTTGCCTGAAATCTGCTGTAACTTCTCAATTTCCCCAAACAAAAATTTAGAAGTAAAAATTGAAATTTTACTAATTGTGGTGTTTTATATCAGTTTTATGAAGGATGAAAATTATGTCCCAGACTTTCAACCAAGGATACGCTGTTGTTGTTGGAGTAGGTGCTGATTTGCCGATCACAATTGATGATGCTACTGCTGTTGCAAATGTATTGAGTGATTTATCTCGTTGCGCCTATCCTACTGAGCAAGTCCGTTTACTAACCGGTGAAAAAGCAGACCGTACTAATGTTCTATCTGCTTTGAGTTGGTTGGCTGAGACCACGGGAAAAGATGACACGGCGATCGTTTATTTCTCTGGTCATGGAATTGAAACACCAGATTATTATTTGATGCCTTATGGTTATAACTTGGCAAATTTGGAGGGTACAGCTATTCGTGGCGAAACTTTTACCGAGTACATGCGAGCTATTCAAGCTGGGAAATTACTGGTACTATTAGACTGCTGCCATGCTGGTGGACAGGCAGAAGCTAAGGGAATTCTGAAATCACCTCTCCCTCCATCGGCGATCGCTGAGTTGGGCAGCAGTAGTGGTAGGGTTATACTTGCTTCTTCACGAAAAGATGAATTGTCTTGGACGGGACAGCCATACAGTGTTTTTACAGTAGCATTGTTGGAAGCTTTAGCTGGTTATGGCACATTTGAACAAGACAGCTATGCTCGTGTTTTGGATCTTGCTATGTGGGTCGGACGCAAAGTCCCGGAACGTACAGGGGAGAAACAGCACCCTATCATCAAGGTCTCTAATTTAGAGGATAATTTTGCTTTGGCTTGGTATGCTGGAGGGGAGAAAAGTGTGCGTCCGTTGCCAAAATGGGAAACTAATATTCCATCTATTACACCAGGGTTGGATATTGAACAGGTGGCTACCTGGCGACGGATGTTGGCTAACTATCGTGAAAATCTGCTGTTAATTGAAGAACGCATGACTGAATTTGTCGAATTTACTGATGTTCCACTAACACTTTTGAAAAATAAACGTCGGATAGAGGCGGAAATAACTAAGTTGGAAAAAAAATTGGGGGGTTAACTACTGAGGCCGAATAGTTAAAAGTTGGAGAAATGTTAATGAATATTGAAAATATGCTGATTATCTACTATCATAGATTAAGTTTTTTTCAAATAATTACAGTTTTTTTTCATGGTTTACCAGCTCAAATGAAGTCAATTAAGACATAGTTAAAAGTTAACAATTACCAATAGAAAAAAAACCATACTTGCCAAATATCCAGGTGTGGTTTGCTGATTTATAGCTTCCCTAATGTCATACTTATAATTGGGGAATCAAAGCTTGTATTTTTGAGTAAGAATAACTAAAATGACTATTAAAGTTAATGGATGAGATTAAATCTATTGAAAAACAAATTAAAGATACTGAAGAAGAAATTAAAGATACTGAAAAGAGTCTACTTGAGATTGAGGAAAGAATATCTAAATATGTTTATTATAGGGATATTCCAAAAAAAGACATCAAGGATAAACGAGAGTTAGAGACTAGGTCAAGAGAATTGAGAGCTAAATTAATAGGTCTTAATAAGAATCGCGATCGCTTAAAAGAACGTCGTGATATTCCTCCTTTACTTCCTTACCTTGTTAATCGTAGTAGTCAACAAATTGAACTTAAAGAAGCATTAAAAAAATTGTTCAATCATCCTTATTCTCAGCCACTTTTATGTATAATTCACGGGGATAAATTACAATGTCATGATACATTTTTTCAATTTCTTGAAAGGGAGTTTCTGCCAAAAATATTCAAGGGAAATACCAATATAACTACAAATAATAACTATACAGAATTTATCAAAAAATACCAACTGAAATGGCCGCCAAGAAATACTTCTATAGAAGACTTAAAAAATAGACTAGAACACAATTTAGTAGATACGGTACTTGACAATAAATTTGCTTCAAAAGCAGACATAAATGAGTACCTGGCTAGTATTGGAACAGTTATTATCCACACACATTTGCTCACTGCTGATTTGCAGGAAAATTCATCTATAATTATTGAAAAATTTATAGAATTTTGGCAAGATTGGCCTGAACTTATTCCTAATCAACATCTAATTATTTTCTTGTTTATTAAATACAAAATTGAACCAAAACAAAACTATTTTCAGAAACTACAGAATTGGGTTTTTCAGAATCTATTCAAGAATAATTCCAACACTCAAACCGGGAATTATTCTATTCAAAAAAGTATCAAAGATTTGTCTTCCTCTAACTTTACTAAATTTGATAAAATTATGGGAGTAGTTCTGCCCGAACTTCAAGGAATTACGCAAACAGAAGTAGAAAGCTGGGCGCGCAGCAAAGAAGTAAAGAACTATTGGGATGAGGAAAATATTCAAGATTTAATTAATATAATTGAGGATATGTTTGAAAAATGGGAGAAACAACAAGCATCTGATACCATGCCTATGTATAATTTAGCTATAAAATTGACTGATATTTTGATGGGAAAAATACCTATCAAGGAGGATACTGCATGAATTTCCCATTTTATCTTGGTGACGGAAAACGGAAACCAAACAATACACCAGCTACTCTACCTGTGTCGCGACGAGCCGAATTTATCAAACCAGAAAATTATTTGGCAGATCCTGGTCTTCGCGATGCCTGCAACGTTGCTTTACTCTTGGGTCAACCCTTATTACTGACTGGAGAACCCGGTACTGGCAAGACTTTGTTCTCTTATAGTCTAGCCTGGGAATTGGGTTTTGACGAACCACTGAAGTTTGAAACCAAGTCTACCAGCACTGCCCGGGATTTATTTTACAGCTATGACACCTTGAAACAATTTCAAGATGCCCAAAACCGTATATTAGACAGAAAACCTCTAGACTATCTGACATACAATGCTTTGGGTCAAGCCATCTTGCTGACTAAAGAGCCCTCTGAAATTGAGAACTTTGTACCTCCAGATTTTTTTCACCCTGGTAAAAGACGCTCTATCGTTCTCATTGATGAAGTAGATAAGGCATCTCGTGATTTTCCTAATGATATCCTCAACGAATTGGAGTATCTATACTTTCGGGTCCGAGAATTGGGCAATATCAAGATTGAAGCTAATTCTAAGCTACAGCCTATAGTCGTCATTACCAGCAATTCTGAGAAAGACCTTCCGGATGCATTTTTGCGGCGTTGTGTTTACTACAATATTCCTTTTCCACAAAAAGAGCGCCTTAAGAATATTGTTACCAATAGACTAGGTTTGTACTCTGCTGGTAGTAGTGACTTTCTCCAGGATGCCCTAGATATTTTTTTTAAGCTACGAAAAAGCGGCTTGCGGAAGAAACCGACCACTTCCGAACTTTTGGGTTGGATGATAGCGCTCCAAGAAATTTCAGGTGGTGCAGAGAACCCCCTTGTTGAGTCTGAGCTGGCTCTGCAAACTTTGAGTAATTTGATCAAAACTGCTGAGGATCAAGATAAAGCTAAGGAGATAATGAAGCAATGGGTAAAAAGTCGCCAAAGTTAAGCCCAGGGTGGCTAGAACCAGAACAGTTGATGGAATTCATTGATCAGCTTCGTAGAGAATACAAATACAATATCGGTGTATCCCAATATATTGCAGCTCAAGAGTTGATACTTGCTTTGAGTGCAAAAGGAGAGCAGTTAGAGGAACCCCAGAGGCTTAAAAGTCTTCTCGGTCCCTTGTTATGCAGTTCCCCGGCAGAACAAGAAGATTTCCAACTACGGTTTGACCAATGGATAGAACGTATGGGTTTTACCGTTCGCGAAGTTATTCATGCTGACGAAAATGCTGAGGCTCTTGAACAGGAGTTAAAAAAGATGCGGCAGGAATGGCGATGGCTACGGTGGGGACTCTTAGCGATCGCTGTTTTTATTGTTATTGTTCTAACCAATTTCCTGATAGAGGCATTTTCGGCTTTAACTTCCCAGATGCAGCAGTTTCCCACTCCAACAGTAGATCCCTTGAAACTATTTCCACCTCAAATTCTTCAAGAATGGCGGACTACATTTTTATGGTTAATACTCGTGCCCCTGGTGACATTCTTAGTTTGGAGACTATGGTGGCGTTGGCGTGTGGCTCTATACCTCAACCGTCGTCAGACCAGGCGGCCTCCTGAAATTCAGCGAGTGTCTATATCAGGGCTAAATGAGGAACTATTTCCCAGAGTTTTGTTTTTGCGCATTGCTCAGGGTTTGAGGCGACGTATTCGGGTTCCATCCAATGAACTTGATATTGACAAGACCGTAGAAAAAACTGTCCGGGGAGGAGTTAGGTTTGCCCCAGTATACGGCTACTATAAGCTTCTTCCTGAATACCTGGTTCTGATCGACCGGGCAAACTACAGCGACCACCAGGCGAGATTTGTCAAGGAAATGATTGCTCAATTAACCGACAACGAAGTCTTAATTGTAGGTTACTATTTTGATGGCGACCCCAGGGTATGTTTTCCGGTTACAGGAAAAGGCTCTCCTTGTAAGTTACGGGAAATTTCTTTGAAGTACAGCCAGCATCGACTCCTCATCTTCTCCGATACAGAAGGTTTTTTTAATTCCCTGACTGGGGAACCTGAAGCCTGGCTAGATTTATTTTCAAGTTGGTCTGAGCGGGCTGTTTTCACTCCCAAACCTTCGGAACATTGGGGATATCAGGAACTGGAATTATCCCGAGAGTTTATTGTTCTACCTGCAACAAATGATGGGTTAATTGATTTGATACGGAGCATCGAATATGGAAAATTCCCCTATGTGTCTTTAGAGAAAGGTAGGGCACCTTATCCGGAAGCGTTGAGAGTGCGAGGGCGGCGCTGGGTTGAGCGAGATTCACCTGAGCCAAGGTTGGTGACTGAAGTCCTAGAGTCTCTCCGAAGCTATCTGGGGGAAGCTGGTTACTATTGGCTGAGTGCTTGTGCTGTATTTCCTGAGTTAAATTGGAATCTCACGGTTTACCTGGGGAATGCTCTTAGTGCTGGTGATGGTGGTTCTTTGCTTCAGGCTTGTCGGCTAACGGTTCTCGCTCGTTTGCCTTGGTTTCGATATGGTTATATGCCTGACTGGCTGCGCTTGTGGTTAGTTTCTGAGTTACCTCGCCACCAGGAGGATGAGGTTCGTCAACTGCTTAGAAGTTTCTTGGTGGCAAAACCTGATGAGCAAGGCTCAGTTGGAAGATGGCAATTGGAAATTGCTGGGCAATACAGCAATGTTGTCTCTAGGTTGGTGCAACCACTTCTCCGCTTATTTTCTGGGGAAGCTCCTGAGGATAGTCCTCTGCGGGATTATATTTTTCAGGAGTTTATGGCAGGTCGTAAGGGACTCGCAGTG
>JAKQYG010000164.1 GCA_023356515.1 Trichodesmium sp. MAG_R04
TAGCTTTGGAAAAATTCTTTTTATTCTATATAGTTTTCGGCAAACTGGGTCACCAGAATAGAGCAAGTTAGCGATCGCGTCAGCAGAACAAAGTTCTATCCCCAATTTACTCCCTCAAACCCTAATAAACTTCTTCATAGTAACTCATCCAAACACAAAAAAAATGGAGGTAAACCATCAGTATACCCCCACCCCAAATACTCAACTTTTCTCCCAACTAAACCGTCTCTACTGCAGTAGTCTGTACAGCAGGTTGTGGTTGGAATTGGAACAAAGAATAAACCACATTTCGGCGAATATCCGTCATCATATCCAAAAATAACTCATAACCCTCACTCTTATACTCAATTAACGGATCTTTCTGTCCATAACCCCGCAAACTAACAGACTCTTGTAACGCATCCATCTGCTGTAAATGTTCCCGCCACAAAGTATCAATTTGCTGCAAGATAAAGAAACGTTCCGCATCCCGCATCAAACCACCACGAATCTGATTTACTTGTGCTTCCTTAATATCATAAGCATTCCTTACCTGCTCATGCATAAAAGTCTTAATCTCTTCCATCGATAAATCAAACAATTGCTCCGGAGTTAAATCTGCCAGTAAATACACAAACTGCTTAACCTTCTCTACCAACTTATCCAACTCCCACTCTTCCGAAGGCAGCTCAGGATTAATATACGCCTCCGCAATATCATCCATAGTTTGCTCCGCATATTTAATCACCGGTTCCTTCAAATCTTTACCTTCCAATACTCGTCGTCGTTCTGCATAAATTGCTCGACGTTGATTATTCATCACCTCATCATATTCAAACACCTGCTTCCGCATATCATAATAATAGGTTTCCACCTTCTTCTGAGCACCTTCCAAAGAACGAGTTAACAACCCAGACTCAATAGGCATATCTTCCTCAACCCCAAAGGCCTGCATCATTCCAGCAACACGATCGCCACCAAAAATCCGCAATAAATTATCCTCCAAACTCAAGAAAAACCTCGTCGAACCCGGGTCTCCTTGTCGGCCCGCTCTTCCCCGCAACTGATTATCAATTCGCCGCGACTCGTGGCGCTCAGTACCAATAACATGTAACCCACCACATTTTACAACTTGATTATGTTCCATCTCGATGTGATTTTCATATTCTTCGCGAATCAAATTATAAACTTCCCGTAACTTTTGAATAACTAAGTCTTCAGTAGGAGCTTTTTCCGCAGCGATCGCCACCCTATCTTCCACCACCAACTCAGGCAAGGCTCTCTCTCCCCACTCCTTCACCGAAAAATTGACTGCTAACTTCAATATTCCCTCTGTTTGCTGTGATAACTTAACTGGAAATATCTGAGGTGAAACTTTCCAGGTCTTCACCTTTTTCTGGGGGTCAAAACCTTTTGCTGAATTAGGCTTTTTCACTTTTGGTACCCGTACCATACCCAAACCATTATCATCTTCTGGTTTCACAACTCTAGGCATTAGATACTCCTTTAGCTTTAACCTGGCCATGTACTCAGCATTTCCACCCAAAATAATATCTGTACCTCGACCTGCCATATTCGTGGCAATAGTTACTGCACCACCACGACCTGCTTGTGCGATAATTTCCGACTCACGCTCCACATTCTCTGGTTTAGCATTCAGAAGTTGGTGGGGAATTTTCAATTCACCTAACAACCTAGATAATAACTCTGATTTTTCTACACTTGTTGTGCCTACTAAAACTGGGCGACCTTTTTCATGCATTTCTGCACATTCTTGAGCAATAGACTTCCATTTTCCTACTTCTGTTTTATAAACCACATCTGATAAATCTTTTCTGCCAGTTGGTTTATTTGTAGGTACAATTGTTACCTGTAAATTATAAGTCTTTTCAAATTCTGCTTCTTCTGTTTTTGCTGTTCCCGTCATTCCCGATAACTTCGGATAAAGTAGAAAGAAATTCTGATAAGTAATAGTTGCCAGTGTTTGGGTTTCTGGTTGAATATCTACCCTTTCTTTTGCCTCTATCGCCTGATGTAAACCATCACTCCACCGTCGACCAGGCATTACCCTACCAGTAAATTCATCAACAATAACTACCTCTTCATCCCGCACAATATAGTTAACATCCTTGATAAACAATTCTTTTGCCTTCAAAGCATTAAATATAAAATGCGCCCAAGGATCTTCAGGGTTATATAAATCTTGCAATTCTAATAATTGTTCTGCTTCAGCAAAACCCTCATCACTCAACAAAACATTTCTTGCTTTTTCATCTATTTCATAATGTTCCTTATCTTTACTTAAAGCAGCAGCTATTGCAGCAGCTTTAAGATATTTTTCACTCGGTCTTTCTACCTGTCCAGAAATAATTAAAGGAGTTCGTGCCTCATCTACCAATACCGAGTCAACTTCATCAATAATGCAAAAATTAAATGGACGCTGTACTACTTCATCCATACTAGTTGCCATATTATCACGCAAGTAATCAAATCCAACTTCGCTGTTAGTAGCATAAGTAATATCACAAGCATAATTTTTTTTCCGCTCTTCTGGATTCATTCCCTGTTGAATTAACCCTACACTCAAACCCAAAAACCGATGCACTTGTCCCATCCATTCCGCATCCCGCCTTGCTAGGTAGTCATTAACAGTAATTATATGGACACCTTTACCCGTTAGAGCATTTAAGTATGCCGGTAAAGTAGCAACAAGAGTTTTACCTTCCCCAGTTTTCATTTCTGCTATTTGGCCTTTATGTAAAATAATGCCCCCCAAGAGTTGAACATCAAAATGCCGCATACTTAGGACTCGTTTTCCTGCTTCTCGAACTACTGCAAAAGCTTCTGGTAGAATTTCTTCTAATATTTCTTTTTCTTCATCCTTATTTTTGGCTTTTTCTAAAGTTTGTCTAAATTCTCCTGTTTTGGCCTTTAGTTCTTCATCTGAAAGTTTTTGAATATCTTCTTCAAGAATATTAATATCTATCACCCAAGGTTGAAATTTCTTGAGTTTACGTGTGTTGGGATCTCCCAAAAGTTTTTTGAACATAGTTGTTATCTAAATTAAATTCCAGTAATTAACTGTCAAAATAGTCTGTTTTTGTTACTATTTTTTGTGTATTTTGTCAAGATAATTCTTGTCTGAGTTTAGTCAGTTGAGAACTATTTGGTTATTAAAAAATTAGTATGAATTATTTTATCAAAAATTTACAGGTCTCAAACCCTGGCTAATCAGAGATAGGTGTTACGGTCAAAAAACTTAAGAGTATCGTTCAGAATAAAAACTTTTTCCATTTAATCTACTTGGGATAGTTATTGAACTTTAATTCAATTAATCTAGCCATTCTGAATTAAGAGTCCTAAAGTCAAAATTTTCAACCTTAGGATGACAAGAAATACAACCCTTAATATTTAATTTTTGAGGAAGTTTTACCCCCGGATGAAGTGCTTTAAAATAACGAGACCTAGTAATTCTGTAAGGTATTGTCTCATCTTTCTGAGATTTGCGACGAGAAGATACTTGTAAATAATTCCAAACAAGTTGACGTGGTGGATCCATAAGAAGAGGAAGTTGTACACCATAGTGTTGAGAATCTCGCAGAATTATTTGCCAGCTTTCTGTAGGGATGACTTGAGGTGGTACTGCAACATGACAACCAGAACAATTCTCTAAGTACAATGATAGCCCTAATCTATGACGTTGAGGAACCACATCAACATTACTAATTAACTCAGAATTAATTTGTGAAATAGTTGTTGCAGTAGAGATTTTTGTCATAAACCAAATACAACTCGTGCTCCATAAAAATATCAGTAGTAACAGTAAAAAAAGAGCCGACCCTTGTCTAAGCCTATTTCTGAGAGTAGCTCTTGACATGAATATAATCTCTGTGCTATTTAATAATTTTTTTAACTTGAATGGAGAATTGGAATTGTCATACCTTCTTTTGCTACTAACCCATTAGGAAGTATTGATTTGAGAGCCACTTGAACTTCATCCAATAAATCATCATTATGATCAGGATCGTGTTGAAACATAGCTATCTGTTTAACTCCTGCCTTCTTTGCTATTTCTACACCTACTTCCCAAGTAGAATGTCCCCAACCAACTTTCGGTGATTGAACATTATAATACTCTTTATTTGTGTAAGTAGCATCATAAATTAGTAAATCAGCATTACGGGCTAGATGAAGTACATTTTCATCAAAGTGATCTTCATAATGTTCTGTATCTGGACAATAAACTACAGTTTTACCTTCCCAACAAACCCTATATCCAATAGCAAAATTTAGGTGATTTAGAGAAGCAGTTTCAATTTCAATATCATCAACCTGAATTACATCTCCATTACTAAAGTCATAAAACTTCATTTGCGATCCCATTACCTGTAAAGGAATAGGAAAGTTAGGATTTACCATTTGATCGGATAAAGATTCCTTAATTCTAGTACCATCAGGTGCTATTGCCCCATATATGTGAAATTTATTAATAGGTACAAAGGCAGGCACAAAAAATGGGAAACCTTGAATATGGTCCCAGTGAGTATGACTAAAAAATATATAAGCTTCAACTGGCATTTGCTTAAGTAGGTTTAAACCCAGTACTCTTAGGCCAGTACCTCCATCAAAAATCAAACGTTTTTTCCCTAGGCACATTTCTACACAGGAGGTATTGCCGCCATAGCGAACTGTGCTGCAACCAGGGGTAGGTATACTACCTCGCACACCCCAGAATTTAACAACAAAGTCAGTTGACAAGGTATTCGACTGAGTAGCTGTTTCCTCAGACTGTGATATTGGGGATGATGACTCTGAAGATGGCATATTTCTATGTTTCAGACTTTTAGTTAGTAGGGAATCTGTGGAAAATTTTTTAATTTTCAATTTAGCTTATTCTAACAAAATCAGCTGTTGCTCATTATATAATTTAATTGCTCATTATATAATTTAATACAATTTAGTACATAAAGCTCTACATTAATCATAAAATTTTTATTGGGTGTTTACTATTAATAATTAGTATGAAAAAATTAAGTTAAGAGTCCTTCCCTTAGAAATTACTCCTATTATGATTGATGTTGATCTGCAAATAGCAATTTTTATTTACCGTAAACTTTGATCATTGATCACAATTATCACTTTCAAGTGAAAATAGTTTCTATGAAAGCTGAGTAACTATGAACCAGATAAGTTAGATAATTTTCTTGGTAGGTAGTTTTTAGACGTAAGTCCCCTGAGCTAGAGGATTTGAGAGAAAAAGATTTAAAAAAACTCTACCAAGTAGTTTGGTTAACCTACAGCTATACTATAAAGCACCTGCTTAACTTACATAGTTTTATTTACCCACGAACTATATTGACGAGAAAATGGAAAAGGCCAAAAAATAACTAGTTCAGAATACAGATGAAGTAGCTCAGAAATTAACAAGATATGATCAATGATAGAGGCCAAAAATTCGCTAAGATTAATTAGTAATTTCAGTAATTAATTAAGGAAATAGATAATTTGATGTCTAATGACCCTCATATTCAATCCTTATCAACTAAAACAAGTTCAATAAATCTGGAACCGGATGAAACCTTAAAATTAACATCCACAATTGTTAATGCTGCATTGGAACTCAAAGGAGATAATATTGTTGTCATTAAGGTATCAGAAGTATCTTATTTGGCCGATTACTTTGTGATTATTACAGGTTATTCTCATGTCCAAGTAAGAGCTATATCTCAGACGATCGCCCAAAAGGTAGAACAAGAAAAGCAAATTTATCCTCTAGGAATAGAAGGCCAAAAAGAAAGTTCTTGGATATTAATGGATTATGCCGATGTTATAGTTCATATCTTGAAACCTGAGGAACGAGATTTCTATCACTTAGAAGCATTCTGGGGCCATGCAGAAAAAATAGATATTTCATCATTGATCAATTAGACTCAAAGTGTCAATATGAATTACCTTTTTGCGGGTATAAATATAGATGAGGGAAAAATTTATTTATGATTAGACAAATAACATCTAGTTCTCCCGTCCCACCAGAACAACAACCAGTAAATGAATATGAAGAAATCAAAAATTCTTGGTTTTTTTCCTGGGTGACATTAGAACGATTCTCTTATTTAAAGAAGCTAGTCTGGGTTTGGGTCTGGAGTTGGTTGGTATCAGGCCCTGTAGCAGCAGCAAGTTTTTCTCCAGAAAAATATCTGGTGAAATTTTTACTAAGTGGTTCGGCAGGAGCAAGTTTAATCCTAATTTTGGTATTGTTGCGACTTTATTTGGGTTGGAATTATGTGCGATCGCGCCTGAATAATACCACAGTTTTTTATGAGGAGTCTGGTTGGTATGATGGACAAACGTGGTTAAAAACACCAGAGGAAATTATAAAAGATAAATTAATACTTCAATATCAAGTTCAACCACTTATGCAAAGACTACACAAAACTTTTTATAGTTTTACCTTAGTAATTTTTATGGGTGGAATTATCTGGTTATGTCTATAAAATATTCTAAAGCAACTATTAAAGAGTCTAATAACTAGAGTATATAATGAAATTGGTAGTTTATTTTTTTTACTACGTCCATTTTTTCTGAATAAACTAACCTTAATAAGCACATTGATCGAGGATTAATTCTAGTTAAAACTATCGATAATTCTATAAATAATAGCTATGCAAGTGGGAATCTTAACTTAATAAATACTCTCCAACAAATAGTTAAAGCATTGGACCGGATATGAGATGTACAAGGTGTAAATAATAAGACTTCTTATCGCTATAGTTTTGGCATCTTGCCTGCCCAGTATATACCTTGCAAAGTTGTCAATAATATACTTGCTAAATAATGCTACACTTAGCTAACGTAAGAAACAAAAATGACTAAGAAATAAGTTATCACACCCCTTAGATAGGGGTTCAAAAAAGGACAACTAGGGTTCTCCCGTATCTTGATGAAGCTGGGGGTACAAGTAACTAATAACTAATAACTGATCACTGATCACTGATAACTGAAATGACCAGGGGAAAAAGAACACAAACTACACAACTTAAAGTCAGACTACTTAGAGAAGGTATTGTTGAATCAACTCACCAAGTTCAGGCCACAATATGCGACCATAGAGGCCGAGTTTTATCTGTGGCGGGAGATGCTGATACGGCTACATTTATCCGTTCAGCTCTCAAACCATTTCAAGCTTTATTGGTTACTACCACAGGTGTTCTAGAACAGTATAATTTAACTGATATAGACTTAGCTGTTATATGTAGCTCTCATCAAGGTACAACAGAGCAAGCAAGACAGGTATTTAACATTTTATGGCGTTGTGATATTGATCCATCAAAGCTAAAATGTCCAATTCCAACTAAAAAAAATAGTCCTTTGCAACATAATTGTTCTGGTAAGCATGCAGGTATGCTAGCTATTTGCCAACAAAGAAATTGGTCTATGAAGTCTTACCTCGAAATGAAACATCCAGTACAAAAATTAATTATTAGCAAAGTTGCTGAATTACTGGCCATGCCCGCACCAGAATTTATCGGTGCTCGTGATGACTGTGGCGCTCCAACCTATCTCCTACAATTGAGTCAAATGGCAATATTGTACGCCAAATTAGCTTCAGGTAATAGTTTGGATCTAGAACGAATTGTTCGGGCTATGACCTATTATCCAGAAATGGTTGCAGGAGAGGGACATTTTGATACAGAGTTAATGCGCTTAACTTCAGGAGAACTTGTGAGTAAGTCTGGAGCGGAAGGAGTCCAATGTATTGGCCGGGTAGGTGAGGGTATGGGTTTAGCGATAAAAGTTGATGATGGTGCAAAAAGGGCAAAATATGCAGTAGCTATTCATTTATTAACTCAGATGGGTTGGATAGCTCCTAGTATTGCTGAAACTCTGGCGGAAAACTATATGTTACTTAGCAATATCAAGCGTTTGGAAGTAGTTGGAGAAATGTTGATAATTTAGTTCAGTGGACATTTAAGAAAAAAAATGAGAATATTTGACTAAAGGGGTTGCAATTTTAATTTGTTTATGGTTATAATAAAGAAGTTGACGCGGGATAGAGCAGTCTGGTAGCTCGTCGGGCTCAAGTACATAAGGAAAGATAAGTCAAAACTCAGGATAAATCAAAACTGCTAGTTGGTTATCCTATATCTTTACCTTAG
This sequence comes from Trichodesmium sp. MAG_R04, assembly GCA_023356515.1. Lineage (GTDB taxonomy): Bacteria > Cyanobacteriota > Cyanobacteriia > Cyanobacteriales > Microcoleaceae > Trichodesmium. Next base: position 8,136 of record JAKQYG010000164.1, read on the forward strand.
TAAAGGGCGGCATATAAGGAAACTTTTATGTGATTACTTGTCAAATTCGGGGAAGCCGTTAGCAGGGTAATCCCGAGCCAAGCTCCTAGTTTTAGGAGAAGGTGTAGAGACTGGTTGGCAGGTGCCCTAACAGTTCTATTTTTATAGAAGCTGAGGGTAAAGGGACAGTCCAGACCACAAACTAACTCTAAAGTTATTAGAGTT
>JAKQYG010000165.1 GCA_023356515.1 Trichodesmium sp. MAG_R04
TGATGTGCAGATTAGCAACCTAGATAACCCACGAGTGGAGTTAGAAGAACATTACTTTAATGCCAAAAACACTAGCTTGTTGAGTTTGGGTTTGGAGCCTCATTATTTGTCAGATGCTTTGCTAGACTCTTTGCTGAACTTTGCGACCAAGTACAAGCACCGTGTGGATGAGAAGGAGATTTTGCCCAAAGTATCTTGGCGACGTAAGTAAGGTGATAGAGCCTACCATAAGATTATAGTTGAGTACAAGCTAGAAAATGATTCTAGCTGTACATTTTTTTTACTCAAGAAAACGGAACTGCTTGCAATACAATGATTAGAAACAAAAATATCTTAAACCCCCAGTGTGCTAGTATCAGGGAGGGCATTTCACTCTTCGTTTGCTGTATGAATAGAAACAGTAATTTAGCCCAAGCGTTGCCTAGTTGGCTAAAGGCTCCAGAAATTGGTGAGATTATTGTATTAGACTGGTCTTCTAAGGATCCTGTAAAAAATATAATCGATCGCTACGAAGATGAAAGAATTACTTTAGCAAGAGTGGAAAATCAAGATCGTTGGATAGCTGCTCGTGCTTTTAATATAGCTGCGCGACTAACAACTCGAACTAAGATGGTGAAAATGGATGCCGACACTAAAATATCTCCAGATTTTTTTCGCGTTCACCAACTTAAACCAGGTACTTTTATTACTGGTAACTGGCGCAAAGCTAGAAATGAAAATGAAAAACATCTCTATGGTATAACTTATGTATATAGAGAAGATTTTTTTCAAATTAATGGTTTTAACGAACAATTAACTTTGTATGGTTGGGCAGATAGTGATTTATTTGAAAGATTAGAATCTATAGGACTGAAGCAACTTGATTTTAATTTAGACACTTTAGATCATATAAAGCATGAAAATAGAATAAAAAATCAGAAACACTCCTTCCGCAAAAATGTAAGGGATGATGTTATTGCAGGTTTAGGAATACAAAGAAATCGGTATATATGTAAAAATTTACCTCCTTGGGATAAAAGCTTTGACATGATTGCTTTTGAAGTCAAAGAAATTGATAAAAATCGACTTTTATGCTACCAAACTGATGCCGAAAAGTATAGAATTCCTGATGATTTAGTGGGCAAGGCAGAAGAAGACGCCTTGAGAAATGTTCTAAGCTTTCCTATTGATGGATTGGGGGCATCTATCCCCGCTCATTATAGTCAAAAATTTTCTCATTCGACTTTGCTCGAGCTTAACTCTTTATTTAACTGTATTGAAAAGAAAACACAAGCAAGTTATTCTGGCTTCAAGCTGATTACTACGCTTTACAACGAAACCCAGATAGAAAGGGCTTTAGAATATTTGAATTGCCTTCACAGAAGCTATTATCATCATTTAATAGACGAAATTCATGTTTTTTATGATACCAGTAAAGACCAAAAAACTAATTTAATATTAAATTACTTGCATAAAAAGAAAAATATAACGGTTAAAATCATAAGTGGCAGACCTACGTATAAAAACATCTTTGACTATGCAAATCAATGTTTTACATCTGGAAGTAGGATAATTGTTTCTAATGCAGATATTTATTTTAATGAAACATTAAATTTAGCTGTAGATATCGATCTTAAAGAAAAATTTATTGTATTAACCAGATGGAATCAACAAGAAAATAATAACCTGCTACTACAGAAAAGCAATGGGCTACCAAACTATTTTTCCGCAGATGTTTGGATTTTCCAGCTTCCACTGAAAGTTGATTTTCATTGTAATTATCAATTAGGCACTCCGTTTTGCGATAGCTTTTTAAACAATCAATTATCTAAAACTAATTATAGAGTTTACAATCCATGTCTTGAGATTCAAGCTTGTCATCTGCATAAAAATTGGCAACTAAGTAAATCAAAGTTGGTTTTGGTACAAAATCAAGATGGTAACAAAGAACATCAACAAGAGATTGTTGTTAAAGAATGGAAAAGAGAGGGAAGAAAAGATCCCAATCGTGGAGTCGTGTGGTGTAATTTAAAGGACTTATATCAAGAACCTTGTAATATGTTTAAATGGCGAAAGCATAATATTGTTCTTGAGATTTATATGGATAAAGACAGATACGAACGAACGCTAACTTGCTTTTCATTTTTAAAAATAGCGGAAAACATAGATAGGAATTTATGGATTATTGAGTCAAGTCTTCATCAAAATTTGATTGAGTTTATTAAGTTTCTAAGAAATGAAAGATTTTACTTGATAAAAAGTTATAAGCAAAACCAAAGTGACATAGTTTACTACGACGATTCTATCCATTCTCCCTTGATTCCTAAGAACTTTGATGACGATAAAAGTTGGTATATTCGTACTTCTTATTTAGCTGATATTCAAAATCCTTGGATGAATTTACAAAATCTATATGAAGTGCTAGATCGATATCAACAGTTTCTAAAGGATTCAAATTATGAAAATGTAGACCAAGTAGTATCTATTTTCAAGCAAAAAATTAAGTATAAGGAATTAGTAAAATCTTCCTGGGAATTCTATAAACAAAATAATGTTAATGCTTGTATTGAATATCTTAATAAATCTTTAAAGTACAACAATAAATCTTTATGCGAGACTATATCAGATTGGATAGAAAAATTTAGCTATTTCTCTACAGTTGATAATTTACCTTTCGATATTTGGTCATTTAGCGAAACACCTTCATGGAAGCAGTTAATTTCTTCAACTATTCAATGTCAAAAACCTTTGGAAACCAGCTTAGACTTAGATGCAACTAGAGTTTCAATTATTACATCTGTGTATAATGGAGATAAATACATTGAAAAATTTCTTGAAGATATAACACAGCAAACTGTATTTCATTTATGTGAACTGATTTTGATAAATCCTCATTCTCCAGGAAATGAAGAACCTGTTATTAAAAACTATTTAAAACAGTATCCTAACATCGTTTATAAAAAGCTGGATTACGATCCAGGACTGTATGAAGTTTGGAATATTGGTATTAAAATGGCTCGTGGTGAATATATTACCAATGCTAATTTAGACGATCGCCGATCTCCTGTGCATATTGAAAAGCATCTTGAAGCACTAGAAGATAATCCAGAAGTAGGTTTAGTCTGTGCAGCTTTAAAGGTAACAAAGAAAGAAAACGAAACTTGGGCAAAAAATACTGCCCATGCTACTTGGTTTAATCAAGGATTTCCAGAGAACATTCAAACAAAGCATTTATTTAGAAAAGAACAAAAAACTGAAAAAATAGTTTCACAGTGTATTCCTCACTGTATGCCTGTTTGGAGAAAAAGCTTACATGAAGAGTATGGGTATTTTAATGAAGCTGAATATGGAACCAGCGCAGACTGGGAATTTTGGTTGCGCTGCTCATCTCAAGGATCTATGTTTAAGCTAATTAAAGAACCTTTGGGACTGTACTTAGAGAATGTAGGCTCATATATGAGAACCTTTTCCAAAAGAGAAAAAATGATGAATAAAATTATTAAAAAGTATTACAGGGAAGAGTAGGCATAAACGGTAGTCCTGTAGATGTAGTGATTTAGACTGGAGGAAGGCAATAGGCAATAGAAAAGCTTCTAAATTCTAGATTTTAAGCATAATACTCTAAAACCCTACTTGATATTTTATCCAAATATCACTACTTGTACATAGCTACCCGCACACGCAATCTACCCAGTAAAGAGATAGCGTCTTTTGTATTAACTATTTCTGCCAAATAACTTGGTAGGATAAGGGCATGCCAAAATCTTCGTATGTCTTGCCTGTATGTGGTTGCCAACCTCGTTTATAAGCCATCTTAGAAAGGACATACAAATCATCATCTTCCACTATCTGAGAAGGTAATACCATTTGGTTTAGAGTGGGAAGGTGATTAAATATATATGGTAGAATTCCTTTAGTCCAGAGGAAAAAGCTGTTATCTTTTACTGTTTTCTTAAGAACAACATCAATAGCGTGAAAAGAAAAGCCTTTAGGCTTTAAAACCCGATTAATATCATCGCAGATGTTTTTGAAGATTTTTTCATCATTGGGTATATGTTCCAAAGTCGAAATACTGAAAACAAAATCAAAATAATCATTTTGCAGCTCAGGGCTAAAGTCACCCATATAGGCTTGTACCAGTTTAGAGTCTGTAGGGTTATCAATATGTTTTGGACCGTTTCCAACTCCTTCTAATTTATCTATATTCCATATTTCATAGTCATTCTTTAGCTCCTGAATAATCCTTGAATTTCCCCCTCCAATTTCTAACAACTTAGAGCCTAGTAGTATATGGCTAATAATAAAATTATAAACTAATAAATCTTGGTAAGCTTTTAAGTCACAACTTTTAGGTTCAACATTTTGATAAGTGCCAAACTTTTTAAATTGGTAAAAGTGACTTTTTTTAGAATAAGTAAATTTTTGAGGATTAGATAAAATATTCAACTGATTACAACTATTTTCAATATTATGTTTTCCTCCTAACTCTAAAGCCCTTCTTAAATCAATCTTAAACGCTTCAACCTTGTCATTTAACTGAATTGCTTTTTGGTATTCCTCTATGGCTCTGTCTACTTCATTTTTCTCTAAAAGGATATGACCTATTCCATTATGAGACCAAGATATATTTGGATTTAAGCTTAAAGCTTTTCTATAGGCAACCAATGCTTGTTCCCAATCTCCTTGTTTAGATAAAGCAGCACCTAAAAAATGATGAGACCATGCAGACTTAGAATTAAGTTCAATTGCTTTTTTATATAAAGGTATTGCTTCGTTAAATTTCCCTTGCTGTGATAAAATCTCTCCAATCTTGTGATATGACCAGGAAAAATGTGGCTCTAACTCAATGACTCTGCGATACATAAGAATGGCTTCTTCAAGTTGTCCTGTTTGTCTCAATTCATCTCCTTTTTCCATGTACCTTTGTCTTTCTTTTTGGGTACCTTTATCTAATAACTTTTGGCTGCTTTTCTGCCCAGGCTCGATTTTAGAGCTATCAACCATACTAGGTTTATTCCTTCCGGGGTTCCACCTGCGATCGGACATTAACCTATGCCCATCCCTACAAAACAGAAGATCGCACTGTCCCATTGCACCGTCCACAGGTCTTCTAAGAACATCAACTATTTCATAGGGAATAAACTGATTCTGCGCCATCCATGCTATGTATTCGTGAAATGTACTGTGGTTTTGGCTAAATCTATAAAATGGTACTTCTAGCAGGATTAAACTACAGCTTTTTATGGTTTGTTTTGCCCCTTCCAAGACAAGCAATTGAGCTCCTTGAACGTCAATTTTCATAAAGTCTGGCTGTAATACTTTCCTATCTCTTACCAAATCATCAATTGAGCACTGAGGAACTTTCCTAATTTCCGAACCCTTAAACATAAGGCTAGTGCTATACAAGTTGTCTTTGTTCACACCCAGTTCAGTTTCTTCTGTTTTTGTTCCCAAAGCGGCCAATATATAGTTAACATTAGTGTGTTTGTCTCTTAAATTGCTTAAATCTGCTTCTCGCTCTATTAAAGGCTCAAATAAGGTATACTGTGCTGTCTCCCAATATCTTAGTGCTAACTTAGTCCATTCTCCTTTGGCTGCCCCAATATCAAAAACGATTCTGGGGTTAAAGCCTCTTGACTTTAATCCTCTTAGGCAAGCTCCCATACCAATTTCTGACTGATGAAGCAATTGTAAATTTTTTATATTACTCAAAACTATCTAATCCTGTTTACTGATTTTAACAAGGTTAATTCAACTTGGGTATCTTTATCTAATAACTTTATTTTCGAGTCATTCAGTTTTTTTCAGAGGCACAACTAAAGAACTTTTATTTTTAGCTCTCAGTATTTCCTCAACTAAAATCTCTGACTTTCTGAGCTTTTTAGGAATTAAGACTAAATCAGTCCAAGGTTGTTTCGTTTCGTGTAATTTTTCTACATATTCGGGAAACTTTTGTGGTTCTAAATAAGTAAAATTTTGGAGGCACATATGGCTTTTCACATCTACAATATGAAATTTTTCAAAAAATTTTGAATAAAAATCTTTCTTTGCTTTAAATGACCAACATAAAAATTCTGACAAAAAAACTAGGGGGATATTTTGGCTTAAGATGCTCTCGCATCCTTCAAAAACTTGGTATTCAAACCCTTGACAGTCTAATTTAATGATCAAAGAACTGCTATTAGGAGTATTAATATTGCTCTTTACAAATGAATCAATGGTTGTACTGTTACAAATCTGAGAAATAGAGGGACGTTTTCGCTGCTGACTTCCGATATCAGCACCAATTAATTCTCCAAGGGTATAGTTTAAGATAATTGGACCATTTACATTAGAAATAGCTGATTCTACTAATACAATTTTTTGCTTCACGTTATTAATATCAATGCTTTGTTCAAGGAGTTTAAAGATTGGACTAGGCTCAAAAGCCCAAATTTTAATGTCTATTCCTTCATATTTAGAGAGTAGAGCTGTTTGAATGCTAAAGTTACCTACATAACTTCCCACATCAAAATAATTAATTGAGCTTGAAGAGTATAAAGACAAAAAATGCTTTAATATTATCTCTGTCAACCCACGGGTATCGCCATAAGTAGAAGGTTTAGTTTGTATTGCTTCTCTGTTTTGTATGAAGTTTTGAGGAGAAACTGTCTTTGGATAGCTCCACTCTTGTCTAGCATTGTTATAATAACGATATTTTTCCATCCATGATTCTGACTGAGGTAAAAACAGAGCATAATCTTCATGCAAACCTAGCTTGCAATTTTTTTCTGGAAATAAATAAAATAAGTTTTGGAGTTCGGTTGTCAGTTGATTTTTCTGTACCATTTCAGTTTTTCCTAAATGTTATCTAAATAATACTACTGATTGTTTTGTGCATACAGTTTTTATTATTACTAAAAATTGTGGTTAATTATGAAAAAAGCTATCTTTAATCAACTCTAGGATAATATAGAGCTTTTAAGGCTTAATTCTAAAGCTTGGGCGTAACGTTTATCTTTGGGATTCAAATCAATAGCACGTTTGTAATGTTTGACAGCTTGTTCAATACGATTGCTTACCTCTAAAGCTCTTCCTAGCTGATAAGTAGACTCAGCATCATTAGGATTAATTTTAAGAGCTATTTTATAGAAAATAATTGCTTGATTAAAATCCTGTTTTTGTGCAAAAGTATTTGCTAAATCTATGTAACCTTGATAATCTTCCGGTTGATTAGCTATAACTTCATAGCATTCTAACAATGGAATAATCCCAATATTTCTATCTGAAGTTAGCTCAACTTGACTTTTGTTGGCAACGTCAACTATTTGGAGCAATTTTTTTAGTTTCTCTTCAACCTCAAATAAATAAGGCTTAATTTCTAAAGTTCGTCGATAAGTTGTGATCGCTTTGTCCTTCAAGCCTATTTTAGAGTAAGCATCTCCCAAACATTGATTTACTTCTGCCGACTGCGGATTAACCTCCAGCACTAACTGATACTCAACAATAGCCTCTTTCCACCTCCCTAACTGCCCTAAAGCATACCCTAAATGACACCTTACCTCAGCTCCAGCAAAACCCAAACTAATTGCTTTTTGATAACCTACAATCGCCTCCTCCCATCTGTGTAACTGCCCCAAAGCTTGCCCCAAGTTATAGTGATCCTCAGCAAAATTTGGATTTTGCACGATCGCTCTGTTATAAGCAGCTACAGCATTCTCAAACCTCTCATCCTGCTGCAACTTCTTAGGTTGTTCAAACCAACCATTACTTCCAGCTTGTTCCGATTTTAAACTACTTTTCCCCACCTTCTGATAAACCTCCCTCACCGACTCAACCCCAACCACCATTCTCCCAGACCCATCATCAAACCTAATCACCTTCGCATTCCACTCCTGCTCCAGATCAAGCTCCTCAAACCTCCCCCTTCTCACCTCCAAAGGCATAACCCTCTCAATTTCAGCCCGATAATCCCCAATACGCTCCACAGACAACTGACCAACACGCCGCCGAAAAGCGCCCAAAGGACTCTCATACTGATAATAAACCCCATGATGCGCCATTTCCCGCCAGAAATTCCAATCCCCCGCCAACTCAAACCCCTTCAACCCATGCTTCGCCCTAAACCACAAAGCCCTACTAAAAAACGTTCCCTCCTGCTGCAACATTTCCCAATGCTTACCATCACACAAACCCTCCCGAATAACCGCCGTAGGAGTAGGAGTACTACGCTGTAAAACCTGCTGCTGTACATCCGTTTCAAACACATACTGAGGCCCACCCATCCACTCAACCTCTGGATGCTCCCCAACAATACCACAAATAGCAGACAACGCCCCCGGCATCAAAACATCATCAGCATTTATCCA
>JAKQYG010000166.1 GCA_023356515.1 Trichodesmium sp. MAG_R04
GAGCTTGCATAAAACCATGGTTTTTTTAATAAAACCCATTTCCTTATTGCTAAATGGCGGTGCTAAGGTTAGCAAATATGCCATTAGTGTTGTTGATGGCACAACTTCGGCTAAACAACAACTAGCAAGGGAGCGAGCCGAATTTGAGAGCCAAAAAGCATGGTTTGAAGCAAGAGAACAAGAGCAACAGCAAGAGTGGGAGAATATCCAAAAAGCGTGGGAGGAGCTAATCAGAGAACGTGAGCAGTTTGAACAACAAAAAAGCAGTAATGCCAATAACCACAGCCAAGATTATACAAACCACCAAGGCTATCAAAAAAGTAAAGCCAAATCTCACCAACAAAAACAATCGCAAAACAAGACAAATACAGGGAGATACTTCACAGAATTTGCTAAATTTGACTTAGAAAATTTTTCTAACAACAGCCCCTATGATGTTTTAAACATCAAAACAACTGCCACGAGAAAAGAAATTCTTATGGCATGGAAAAAACTAATGGTGCAGTTCCACCCTGACAAGTTCAATCACGAAAATAACCTAGATAAACTTAAAGAAGCTAATAATATCGCCACCCTACTTAATTGGGCGAAGGCGAGGTTGGTTTAAATAATTTGGAAAAACAGATGCTATTACTTTCAAATAAAATAAGCCTCTTCTTTTCTTCTCCAAAAAGTTTCAAGTAGTTTCTTTGTGTGAAATACTAGGTTTGATATAGATTTTTTATGATAATAATAAAATCTTTTACCGCAATAGATATAGGGTGATTTAAAAATCGTACCTTTTTTTGCCAAATCTTCTAAATAATTTTCATATGGTTCTGGTAAAGCTAGATTTAATATTTTATCGCCAGCATCTAGTGCAGCTTCTGCTACTTCTTGGGAAGTTCTTTTATCAGCCTCTTCCACTATTTCGCTTTTTTTAGTGTTCATATTCATAATTTTAATTGTAAATTTTTAAGCTTTCTATAATTTTAAACGTTTTCTTTTATATTTTGTATGATACGATTTTTGTTTATCATTTCTTTTAGCAAATCTATACTTTCTCTTATATTGAAACTATGTTTTTTCACTATATAGTCAAAGTCAGATAGATACTTATTATAATATTCTTCACTAGCGGAGAACTTACACCACTCATAGTGCATGCTATCATTTTTATTCTCTACCATCTTAGTCATAACAAGTGGGGTTGGTAAAAGCTTTGAATCTTTACCACAATTGACTAATACCTTAACTGTTTCAGCGCTTCCTATTAAATTTTTTATTGTATTGCTAATAAGCCTTCCGTCTTCTTCAAATATAAAATATACATTTGTACATATCTGATCATTTCTATAAACGTTCTCTTCTTGTGCTATTTTAGATAAAATTTTTAATAAATGTTTACGGAGTGATTGCGTTCTAATCTCACATTGATTAATTAAAAGTAATCTTTCAAGTTTAAGGTGTCTATCCGGATATTTTTCATTATCAGTGGCGTTTGAAATAATATCATCAAAATATTGTTGTTTTCTTTCGTGCTTTTCTCTTTCATCCCAATCTCTATGATCCCACCAATAAAATACATCGTTGTTGATGATTTTTATAGAAAACTCATTTCTATATACAAAATCGATCAGAGAATATTTAAAATTTGTTGCTGAAAGGGTTATATCTTTTCCCTTTTTCAAAAAAGATATTCTTTCTTTATTGAGCCTTCCTTTGCTGAGAATACTAAAATGTGTTGGCTTTTCTTCCTTTTTTATATCATCAGATTGTTTTTTATTCTTCTGATTTTCTTTAACAGTAAATCCTATACAAGAAAGAGATACTAGAACAAATATTGTAGTTATAGTACTAATTAAATTATCACTTAAGTTATAAGTATCTTGCTTTATGCTGTTAGTAACTTCATTCTTGTTGTCAAATTTAGTATTTTCATTTTTAGAAAAAAAGAAAGAAAGTAGCACTAAAGTTGTAACCGCCACTAACAACACAATAAGATGAAGAAAAATAATTTTTTTCATTTAGTCTAATTTTTTCAATAATTAACAAGCTGTGCTAAATTTTTTAATGCCAAACAGCAGTTAATTAGAAATAACATGACTTAGCTTAGAATTCAATCACATAAAATTCCGTGCAAACAAACTAACTTCAGAACTAATTTCTTTAGGACTAATGTTATAAGTTTAATTTTGCTTTCATATTTTTAAAAGAATTATGCAACGAGGAGCAGGTAAACTAATTATCCTTTGCACAGAAAAATCCAACCTGCACCTCATATCAAGGGCATTTGGATAATTATTAGGAACTTTTCTGTGCATACTTTTTATACTTAAAAACGAGCAGAATACAAATTTATGTCAGTGTATTTGAGATTTTGTAGTTAAGGATTATAGTTTAACCATACACTTCTGTTTTTCTTGGGCTAATTGAAAGTTCCAGCCCCATAGCCTCAAGTATTTTCTTTAAAGTTCCCATTTTTGGGTCAGTCTTAGCAGATAATATCTTATATAAATTTTGACGACCAAGTGAAGATTTTTGAGCAATTTCAGCAACTCCACCTTGAGCATCTGCTACATTTTTGAGAGCCAATTTAAATAAATCAGTGTCATCATCTGCCATACATTCTGCAAGATACATAGAAGCATACTCAGGGTTTCTCAACATCTCATCACTTGTAATTTTAAAAGGTTTGCCTGGTTTAGTCATCATCTTTTCTCCTATTATAATCAGCAAAATAATCTTGTGCTTTAGATATGGTCTTTTGCTGTTCTTTTTTGTTAGAGCCAGCTAGCAATAACACAACTTTAAGTCCAACTTTAGCATAATAAACCCGAAATCCTTGTCCGTAATGTTCCCGCAGTTCATAAAGCCCGTTTGTACCTGCAAGAGCCTTATAATCTCCAAAATTTCCTAATGATAGGCGGTCAATACGTTTTTGGATTTTCACCTTGGCTCTCATGTCTTTGAGGCTTGTTATCCATTCTGAAAAAGGGCTTTTCCCTCTCTCATCTACATAGACTTCAACCTCATACACTTGTGCCATATTACTTATATTGTCTCATGAATGCGACTGAATGTCAATACCTGTGATTTTTATAAAACAAGCCATCAACCCACTTTAGTAAAACATCAGCAATTTATCACCCTACAGCTTTATCATCTAACACCCAAAGAATATCAAGAGGGAGTATCAACCACCACAGCAATTGTACAATAAGCGATTTTAAGGTTGCTATGTTATCACCCACTAAAACAACATACCACCTCTTAAAAGATGCTAACCCTCAAATGTTTTTTGAAAATATTTTTAAGCACAACAACAAGTCCGCAATTTTTTCAAAAACTGTGTTTTGCATTTTTAATAACCAAGGTAGCAAAACACGACATTTGACCGCTAGCACTCGCATTGTGTTAAACCCGTGGGATTCATCTTCCCGTTATTTTACTTTCATAAATTAATTAATATGAAAAATGATGTAAAAGATTTGCAGGGGTACTTTTGTCCATTTGGATACCTTGATTTACAAGCCATTTGTGAAATTTGAGATGGTATAGGGCTTTGCGAAGAAGAGTTATTTCAAATCATTAAGAAGGATTATAGTGAACAGCTTTGATATCAAGATTTTGCTAATATTGACCCTGTGTACATAGTTTCTGAACACATCTTACAACAAGCGAGATATCGTATAGAAAACCTAACCTGATATGATTTTATCAACGATTTTTCATGAAATGGTACAGAAATATACACATATTGAAATTATATGGCTACTTGTTACGACTATTCAGAAGAAGCAGTTGCAGAACTAACAAATAAAATATCCGACCATATGGATATTCTCATAAATGATAAGTGGTGCAGTTATTTTCTAAACGAAATTGGGGCTATTTAAGCTCTTTTTTTATTGTTGAAATAAATGTAAAATTATAATCAATATTTATATAACATAGGGGGACAGGTTCCGCAAACATAGGGGGACAGGTTCCGGCAGGTATTTTGCAAGTATTTTAAGTTGATAATCATAGGGAGACAAGTTCCGTTTAAATGAAGTTGCTAAGAATAATTCTTATCTTAAGCTCAAAAATGTTAAAAACTAACGAAAAAACATAGGGGGACAGGTTCCGTTTCAGTTCAAAAATTATTAATTTTTTAAAAATTAGCTATTGACATAGGGGGACAGGTTCCGCAAACATAGGGGGACAGGTTCCGCAAACATAGGGGGACAGGTTCCAGTAAATTTTACAAAACCCACTATAACTCTAGCTTACAAGACTTTTTTTAGCCCCTAACCTTATATTTAACCCTTTATTTAACCTTTTACCCTTATATTTAACCGCCTACGGCGTTATAACAAGAAAGAAAAAAGAAGAAGTTAGTTTTTGGTTTTCATTTGCTGATCTTTTTGAGTGGGTTTGGCGAAGTGCGAGAAGAACGGTTGGTTGATTTGGTAATAGAGATAAAAAGCCAGAAATTTAGTTTTTTCTATTTACTAGGTAATTATTCAGGTCTTTATACTCTTTGTAGTTGCTTGATTTGTCACTAATCTTGATGTTTTTTAGGCTTATTTCTAGTTGTTTTAAGCTATTTTCTCCTGCTAAATCATTATCTTTGAAGTAGTCTATTGTTGTTATAGTTGTACTATTCTGAACATATTTTATAGCTTGGTTGATAAAATTTGTACTATTTAGCACTAAGATATTATAACTTGTCTTCTTAATATTTTTTATTGTTAGATAAGATAGGAAGTCAATAAACCCCTCAAATATCAAGAGATGAGATGATTTGTTATCTATAACGCTTATATCAGCTCCTTGACCTATAAATCCTTTAAATCCGTTCCTTCTAATAGCCCATGTACTACCACTCTTGAAGCCAATACCATAGAATGTGTAATTTGTTTTTAAGTGCTTATAATGTATCTCTTTTACGTAGTTTTTAGCTATATCTAGGTTGATTTTTCTGTTGTCTTTTAAGTAGTTCTTTAATGGATAGAGAAACAGATTTTTAACCTGCACTACCTCAAATGTATTCTTTTTTTCTTTCTTGTTATAGCCCTCTGCAAGAGGGCTTATGTTATCTCGTGAATTTGTTTTACTAGAGCTTAGGGTTTGTTTAATATTTTTTTGCACTTTCTTAAGCTCAGGATAAATATTATCTAAGAGTTTAAGGGCTTTGCTTGTGTCAGTTAAGTCGTTCCTGTTTAAATAATTGATAAACTGAATTATTCCCCCACCATCAGAAATTCCGCCATTGTCATACCAAACATTCTTTGTCCCATTGATATAAATAGAGGCGTTTTTATCATTCCTTAAGGGACAATGAAAAATATGCTCTGTAAACCCTTCAGGGTTCCTGTAAGTACGGCTAAATTTTAAATTTAACCTATAGGCACAATCTAATATTGATATTGCGTACGCCTCTTGTGTTCTCATGGTTTATTTATGTCAGCTAAATAAATTTTTCCTTCACTTGAAAATTGCTTTACCTTTCTCAACATTATATTTTTTTCTAGCTTTTTGAAACTCTGTGCTATTTGAATAATCTGTTTGTATAGGTTCTATTAAGGGTTTGCCTTGCTCATCAAATAATACGTCTTTAGTACGTTTGGTAACTTTATTATTTTCAATTATTTTGCTCACAAACTCTTTTGTCGGATATATTTTGAAAACAGCATCTATTATTGAATTTCCTTCTTTTTTAAGATTTACCTCAAATTTTTCTATTTCAGGCATTGATTTTAGTAAGTATTTTATTCTTCTAATAGTTGTTCTTTTATCTTTAGATTTAGCAAAATCTGTGTATTCTACTAATCTGCTTAGAGACGAACTATAAGAACTTCCTAAAGTTGCATATCTAAATTTCATATTTAGTAGCACTCTTAATTTTATCTCATTTCTCCCCCTAGATGCAATAATGCTACTTTGGTCAGTAGCTTTCCAGTCACCACTAGAGATATAATTAGTGATCATATTTCCAAGTTCTATGACTACTTTTTTATCCTTCAAGTAAATATCTTTTATTCTGTTGAACAGATATTCAGTTCCTCCTTCAGGGTCTTTTACCCTTATAGAACTCATTTTAAGCACTTCTAGGGCTTCTTTAATGCTTGTTACATTGTAAGGGCAGTCATAAGGCTTTAAAGCCTTATTTTCTTGCTTATTTATAGCATCTATAATTTCTTTTTGTATTTGATAATAAGTAGTTTTTAGGACAAAGATTTTGTTATTCTCTTTATCTGTATCAACGTTTAGTAATTGTTTTGATGCTAGAGAAATAATGGCATATTCTATTCTTGCCTCTCTTAAATCAGGAAAACGACTTTTAAACTTCTTAGTTTTTTTATCTTTTATTGTAGCTGGGACAATTTCTGATATGAAAGTTTGATTTTCAATAGTGAAAATTTTTTCAATGGGGTTAGCAATATCATCGTTTATCCATTCTATGTTTGGGTCTTTGATATAAACATCTTTTGGTATTGCCTCATAAGTCTCTGAAAGATTTAGTCTTTGTGTAGACTGAAAAAGCTCTAGTTGTATGTCTTTAGAATGTTGAACTTGTTTACTATTTTTCATTAGTAGTAGTTTTAGAGAATAAGTCTGTTTTTGTTCTGATATGGTGTTTGATAAAAGTGCTTATAGGCACTAATTCTCCTGCTTTATCTCTGATGTTTTGAAACTCACTTTCTGTTATTTTCATAGTAATAACTTTAGTCTCATTCTCTTTTTTCGCTTTTGCCTTTACTTTAGGCGGAAGAACTTTATCATTTTTAATGATGATGCTATCTAAATTTTTCTTACCCATTTTTATATACCGATTAATTTATAAATTTCGTCAAACTGCCTTGAAACCTCTCTATAGTTATAAGATGCCAAAGCGTTGTTATCCATTATTTGGCTAATAGACTTTTTCTCTTCAAAAATATTATCAAAAACTTTAGAATATTTGAGAGGTAGTATTTTTATGTCTTGACCAAGGCTATTTTGCACTTGATTTTGAATGTTGATAAAATCTTCGCTTTGCTTCCAATTATCTTTTATCATGTCAGATTTTTGTTTTTGTAGCTTGGTTGCGACAACTATAATATTTTTATTATATTCTTTGATTTGATTGATGGTATTGATACCACCAATAAGGCTTTTCAGCTCATTATAGATAGGCACTATCACCCAATCAGACATTTCAAGAGCAGAGCTAATGCTTACAGCAGATTTGGATATAGAACCTGCTAAATCAAAAACTATATCAATATCATGTTCGGCAATTTCTTTTGGGAAGGCTTCTTCCGTGCTAATAGAAATTAATTTATTCTCATCAATTAGATTATCATAAACATGGAAAGCCTCATTTGTACCAATGCAAAAACCCTTATCTAGGGCAATATTTGCAGATATTGGAGTTTTCCCTGCTGAACCTTTGGAGCTATAAACAGCAATTCTCATAGTTTTTATTATTCTTTATTACAAGTAAACTTGTAAGTATAGTATACACAATGACAAGTATGTCAAATAATTATGTTTACTATTTATGTAAGTAATATAGTAAACTTGTAATTTTAATATTTAAAGATATTTTGTGTGTGGGTAATATGGTATACCTAAATACTAGTATATATATTACTTATGCAAGTAGTTAAATTATCAAAACGAGAATAGATACCTGCTTGATACTAATATCTGCATTTATATCATTAAAATTAGAAAATTGGGTGAAATAATTGCTAGATATACTAAAATATGCTATAGTTTGCAATTATGCCTATCACAGAAAGTATTTCTGCTAATATCCCAAAAGAGCTAGGGGATATGCTCACTAAAGTCGCAATAGCAGAGGAGCGGTCAAAAAGTTACTATATAAAAAAAGGCTTGGAAAAAATCTTACAAGAGCGGTTGCAAGACTTAGAAGATTATCAAGATGCTAAGCAAGCCCATGATGATTTTATCGCTTCCGGAGAAAAGGGTGTCTCCTTTGAAGATATTAAGAAAGAGCTAGGCTCATAGCTTTTCAATGTACCAAATCATTTTTGATAAAAAAGCCAAACGGCAATTTGATAAGCTAGACCTTGCTACGAAAAAGCGAATAGTAAGAGCTATTGATGAAAAACTAGCCATAAACTCCAAAGAGCATTTAATCCCTTTAAGCGGTGACAAAGCAGGTTTTTATAAATTCAGGGTGGGTGATTATAGACTGTTGTGTTCTAAAGATGATGATAGATTTATAGTTTTAGTATTAAAAGTTAAGCACAGGCGAGAAGTATATAGATAAAAACTATTTCCGTTAATGGTAAAAACGGAAATGTAAGCTAAGTCATAAAACAGCTATTATCAGGGCTT
>JAKQYG010000167.1 GCA_023356515.1 Trichodesmium sp. MAG_R04
GGACTATCAGGTAGTAGAGGTTCAAAAGGCTTAAAAGAATTAAATAATCTTTTCAATAAATGTCTCTGATTTTCCATTTATTAAAAATCTCCTTAAATTAATAATATTCATTCCAATAGTTGACTGAAACAGCTAAAATGGTATAATAAGATTAGGTTAGGTTGAGAGACAAAACCCGACCACAATTAAGTTTTGTTGGGTTTTACTTCGTTCTACCCAACCTACATTAAATAGAAAGACTTTTTAGCCCATTCAAATATCTCTCTATATTTTTATCTTAACTCTCCAAATTATGACTCTGATAATCTACCAACTTTGCCAAAGTTTCAGGAAATATTTTAATATCTATATTTTCATCTTCCCGTTGATATAAAGAACGCTTCACCTTCCCTAAATAAAGCGGTTGAGAAACACCTTCTTCTGGATGAATAATAGTTCTGACTCTAATATTTAATTTATCCTCTCCACCTAAACGACCTAGAGAAAATAAATCTCCTGCTGCTTGTTCCATAGTTGCTCCTAATTCCGATTCTGTAATAGTAGGAGAAACAGCTATTACTGTTTGAGTTGAACCATTATCATAAACTAATGTATATCTAACTGCTCCTGGAATTTCTACCCGGTTGAATAATCCTAAACTTAAGCCAAATAAACCAGCAGTTAGGACTCCCATAAAGCCTGTTACTCCCACTAATCTAAATCTAAATCCCCAATTCAAAATAAAGCCAAGAGTTGTCAAAATAAAAAATCCAATTGTAGCAATACCAAACCATTTAAAAGCGATAAATAATTCTGCAGTTAATAACATTTTTTTCTGGGTAATTATGTAGATATACTTTTTAATTTTATAGCATAGCCTCAAGTATTTAGCTATCAGCTAAAATCAAAACTATAGGTTGTAAAAAAAATCAATTGTATTAATTTTCTAACACCTTTTTGTAGTGTTATAATCATGTGTTAGAATTTATATTAATGCTTAGACTCAGCCAGAGATGACTTCTGATTTCTAACTTTGCGCCTATTGACTTATAATTTTTAACTTCTGACTTCATTCTTTTCTACCTATAAGTAAATAAGTCCTAATCATACCTTTTCCTTTAATCTCAATCATGCCTCTTTCCTGAAATATATACTTATTAGCTAGACAATTATAAGTATCCTCAGTTACTTGAATAATACCAGGAATGCCATGAGATTCCATGCGATGAGCTGTATTGACTGTATCTCCCCAAAGGTCATAAGCAAATTTTTTTGTCCCAATAACTCCTGCTTCCACTGCTCCGGTATTAATACCAATGCGAATTTGTAAAGGTTTTTCCTGATTTGAAGAAATTTCTTTGACTTTATGTAACATATCTAGAGCCATTTCCGCGATCGCCTCTGCATGGTCCTTTCTCCGGGTGGGAAGGCCACCAACAACCATATAAGCATCACCAATAGTTTTGATTTTCTCCAGTCCATATTTTTCTGCTAACTCATCAAAGCCAGAAAAAATCATGTTCAGTAATTCTACCAGCTCAGCAGAAGATAAATTGGCCGAAATTTTAGTAAACCCCACTAAATCAGCAAATAAAACAGTTACATCACTAAAACTATCAGCTATAGTTTTTTCTCCTTGTTTTAACCTTTGAGCAATTGGTTCTGGTAAGATATTTAATAGAAGTCTTTCTGACTTTTCCTGTTCCTCAGCTAGCCGCTTTATATAAGCTTGTTCCTGATCCCGAAGTCGTTTCTTCTCTAAACAAGCGTTAATTCTAGCTTTAAGCAATATAGGATTAAAAGGTTTGGACAAATAATCTTCAGCTCCCAATTCGATGCAACGAACTATACTATCAATGTCGTTCACTGCAGAAATCATTATTACTGGGATATGGCGTAACGCTGGATTAGCTTTAAGAGTTTCAAGGACTTGATAACCGTTCATTTGTGGCATCATGATATCTAGTAGTACCAAATCAAATGGTTGATTTCTCATCATTTCTAAAGCTTGAAACCCATCAGACGCAGAACTTATCAGATGGCCTTGTCTTTTAACTCGGCGAGCTAAAAGGTCACGGTTGAATTGATTATCATCTACAACCAGCAAATTGCCCTGGCCATGTTTCATTGCGTTGCTTCTTTATCTATAAGATTTTTTATCTTGTCTAATAGTCTGGGAAGTTGTACTGGTTTTGTATCATAATCATCACATCCAGCTTGTAAACATTTTTCTTGGTCTCCTGCCATAGCATGAGCTGTTATTGCTATTACTGGAATATTTTTAGTTTGGGGGTTAGCTTTAATCTTCTCAGTTGCTTGCCATCCGTCTAGCATAGGCAGACTCATATCCATTAGAATTATATCTGGTGATTCTGATATAGACATTTCTACGCCCTTGATGCCATCAATAGCAATAACTACTTCAAATTTTTTACGCATCAGACGCCTAGACAACATATCCCGGTTCATCTCATTGTCTTCAACTAAAAGAATCTTAACCATACTGTTGTTCTACCTTTTAATGAACCAATTTTTGCATTTTACCTTCTATATAAATTTTATCTAGCCTTCCTAAACTAGTAAATTAGTGAGTTAGTTAATCACTCATAGTTGATAGCTGAATACCTAGATCACAGTTGGTTGATTATTATCCCCATTATTTGTGATTATAGATTGAATTTTTTCTGCTTCTAGCTTAGGTTTTAAATATAAATTTTCTATCAAAGCAGCACCCCCAGCAAACCAAGGTGGAACAACCAAAGCACCAATAATTCCTAATAATTGAATTCCTACTAAAACTGATAGTAATTGATACAAAGGATGCACTCCAACAGAAGAACCTACCAATAAAGGATCGAGTACATAAGTCTCTAAATTTTGGATGATATAGTACAAAATTATTACCCATAAAAACAACCATCCGCCTTTAGCAATAGCCACAATTAAAGCTGGAACTGCACCGAGAATTGGACCTATAAAAGGAATTAGATTTGTCACAGCAGCTATTGCTCCTAAACCTAGAGAAAAATCTTGTAATTCTAAAAATCCTAAACCAGTGGTTGTTGCTATACCTAAAATAGCAGACACTATAATTCTACTTCTAATATAACTTCCCATTCTTTCAGTTACAGGAATAACTTGATTTTCCAGACGTTTATCCCAAGGTTGAGGGAAAAACTTTACTATACTGGTAATTAAAGTTTTGCTATCAGAAACCATATAACCTGAAATGAATAAAGCCAATATTAAACTGACTATCCCTCCCAATAAACCTTTAGTTAAACTATAAGAACGTAATAAAAATTGTTGACTAGAACGAATTAACCAACTTGTGACATATGTAGTATCAAAAAGTTGATTAATCCAATCAGGGGGACTTTGAATTAAGGAACTAATAAAATCTCTAAAATTATCGCTGATACTCTCAGAAAATAATGGTAACTGTCGTAAAAGTCTTTCAATTTGCTCGAAGACTGGTGGGCCAATAGTTAATACTACACTGATAAATCCAAAAATTATAGTTAAATAGACAATAATTACCCCTAACCAACGAGGTAATCTAATTCTTTCTGTTAAATTTACTAATGGTGAAATTGATGAAGCTAACACTACTGCAACCATCAACAATACGATTAGACTTCGAACTTGCCATAAAATAATTAATATTAAAAAACTGCTAATAATTAACAGTAGGTTAGATACAGAAATAGAAATCCTTTGTTCAGGTTGCATAGTAAATACTTAAATAGGTTATAAATCAAAAGCTAAAAGCTAAAAGTTAACAATTTTAGGTTATGCCAGTTTCTATAAAAAAATCAAACTAATTAGGCATATTAAGCCAACCACTAAATAAAAAAATTAGCCATTAGTATTTTGGATAAACTTTCTATTTCCTAGATATATTACTAAAGCCAATATTTCCTTAATTTCGATGCCAATTTGTTATGCCGCCAGGTTTATCTATTAGCTTAACACCTTCATTTTTAAGTTCATTTCTAATGCGGTCTGCTTCTGAATAATTCTTAGCTTTTTTTGCCTCTAAACGTTGCTGAATTAAAGAATGAATTTCAGCATCACTTAAATCTCCAGATACACCGCTGACTTGTTCATCTATTTTAACTTCTAAACCTAATACTTGTGATAAATTTACTAGAGTTACCCATTGTTTTTGTAATTCTCCTAAAGATGTTCTAGTTTTTCCTTCATGTACTAGAAAATTACCCTCTCGACGTAACTCTTTAGCCAATTCAAATAAAACAGCTAAAGCAGCAGGAGTATTAATATCATCATCCATTGCTTTCTGGAATTTTTCTACCTGAAAAGTTAATAACTTTGTTTCTTCAGATAAAGTTTTTTCTGGCATTTCCCATCCCAACTGAGAACCATATTGATAAGCAAATAATATACCCTCCTTAATAGTATTCCAACCATTTTCGGCAGAAGCGATCGCCTCTTCAGTAAAATCAATAGGTTTGCGATATTGAGCAGTTAAAACAAACATTCTGACAGCCATTGGGTCTACAGGTCGAGCTAATAAATCCCGAATCGTAGTAAAATTACCTAAAGACTTTGACATTTTTTCTCCGTTAATAGTCACAAAGCCATTATGGAGCCAATATCTGACGTAAGGTTTTCCCGTAGCAGCTTCCGACTGAGCAATTTCATTTTCATGGTGAGGAAAAATTAAGTCTGCTCCCCCAGTATGAATATCTATAGTTTCTCCCAAACAATCTCTTACCATTGCCGAACATTCAATATGCCAACCTGGCCTTCCTTTGCCCCAGGGAGAGTCCCATGCAGGCTCCCCAGTTTTTGCTGCTTTCCAGAGGGCAAAATCAAATGGATCTTTCTTTTTAGCAGTCTCTAAATCTTCTGACTCTACTCTACCACTTGCGCCAGCTTGCATTTCTTCCAAACGACGGCCTGAAAGTTTCCCATATTCTGAAAATTTCCGCACCTGATAATAAACATCCCCTCCAGAAGAGTAAGCAAAATCTTTTTTTTCTAAATCCTGGATTAACTGTTTAATCCCATCTATTGTCTGAGTGGCCCGAGGATATTCATCTGCTTCTAGGACATTTAAGCGTTTCATATCCTCAAAGTATGTTTCTGTAAAACGTTCGGCCACCGACTCCATCGAAGTGCCTGTTTCTTTGGCCCGATTAAGAATTTTATCGTCTATATCAGTAAAGTTTTGCACATAACGTACTTGATAACCTTCCCACATTAGATATCGGCGGATTGTATCCCATACAATATACGAACGGGCATGACCTAAATGGCAATAGTCGTATACTGTGACACCACAAGTATACATTTTAATCTTACCTGGCTCTAGGGATTGAAAGTTTTCTTCTTGACGAGTAAGTGAATTGTACAGTTTTAGAGTCATAAAGTTAATTTCAGCAAGTTTTTTCTAATTTAAATTACTAAAGAGAGTAGCTTTTTTTAGTTTGCTATTAATTTTATAGCATTAAGGAAAAATGTCGATTATTGATACTCAATTGTTTCAGGTATTCCATAAGTCAATAGCTGTAATAGCAATTGCTATATTATAGTATCAACTTTTCATCTTCACAATTGTGTAATTTTTTTTATAGTAATACTAAATAATTTGAGTATGGCAGACGAATTAATACAGCAAGAGCTAACAATTTACAGGCAGAATTAAATGCTGAAGAAATACAGAAAATTAATTCCATTTGTAAACCTGTAATGCAGAAATATAGCTATACAGCTCTATAAAAAATTCGGTAAAAATAAAGTTATTAAAACGTTGTAATATTTTGTGATGAATGTCTTATATACCGAGGATATGAATGCTAAAAATCTCTACTTATTCATCAGTATCAGGAGCAGTATTTACATATTTATTTCTTAATCGAATCAAATAGGGTAGTAACTAATGAGTAACTCACGTTCCTTTTTCATAATACTGATGCCACAAAATTTTAGATTACTAATTAATAAAAATATCAACATAAAAAATTTAATCAATGATAGATAAAACATCCTCTTTCACAGATGAGTATTTGCCAGAAAAGCCATCTCTAAAAACTGGATTACTTGCCCTTAAGCAAAAAGATTATCCACAGGCGATCGCTCACTTAGAAATAATTGCTCAACAAGAATCTATCAAGCAAAAGTTAAAAGCTCAGATGGGTTTAGTAATTGCTTATGAAAACACCAAACAAGTAGATCGAGCTATTTCTTTGTGTCGTAATCTTACTCAAAGTTCTGATAGTGAAATTAAGAGTTTGGCTAATCGTCATCTCAAGAAATTATTAAAGCGATATCCGCCCAAAAATTTGAAAAAATCAACATATCCTGCCCCTAAAATTTCAAAGGAATCTCTCCAAAATCAACAACCTATTGAAACAGGATTTGTTCCTTTTAATCCTACTTTAGATAAATCTAAATCTTCCCAAAATAGTAATTATATCTCCAAAAAAAATCTTAATTTATCTCTAGAAACTGGTTTTAAACAAATTTCAAAAAAAACAAATGACTTCTCAGGAAATTCTAGTAAAACTTCAGATTTTGTACAGCATTCCCAGTCAAATAAAAATGATATAGAGGGAGAGAAAAATGAATCACCTGCTTTATCAAGCATAGTTAATAACTCAAATTCAACAAATACACATGAATTCCATCAAACATCAACAGAGATTACTTCAGACAAACCAGAAAATTTACCTATATTAACATTGCGTGAAGCAGGAAGAGCTAAAGAAGGTCGTCACCTTAAAACTCCTAATTTAACTCTTTTCTTGCTAGAAAAAATAGTAGTAGTTATTGTTCTATTTTTGCTAAGTCTTAACCTACTAAGGTTTAGCTTAGAAGCAACAAATGATTTGCTAGTGTGGCTACCCTATTTTCGACCAATTCAAATTTTTTATCGAGACCCTACTCAGAATTTTATCATTTTTCTAGTAGTATTATTTATTTTGTCTCCCTGGTTAATAGATGGATTATTGAGCCTTGGTTATAAATCCCAAGCTTTACCAAAAACGACCTTAATGAATTACAGTAAAGAAGCTAATAAGCTGTTGCGTAACTACTCTCAAAAACACAAAATACGGGAAATTCAATTAAAAGTTTTACCTATAGATGTTCCCATAGCATTTAGTTATGGATGTTTTCTTCATTTTTTCAGATTTAGAATAGTTGTCAGTAAAGGATTATTAGATAAATTAGCAGCAGATGAAATTGCTATTATTTATGCAAGAGAAATTAGCCATGTTCAAACGGGAGCTTTATGGTTAATGTCTATGGCTAATCTGATGCTTCAAATTCCCTATGCTATTTATTGGCAATTAACTTTTGTTGCTGATTGGATATTGGATTTTATCAATAATCAATTACCTAATTTCTTACCAGGATTTATTAAATATTTTTTGCCTATTTTAGTATCCGTTTTTAGGTCATTCGCTGCGATAACTTCAACTCTTAGTTATGGTTTATATTGGTTGTTAAAATTGCCGATTTTATGGTTGTCTCGTCGGCAAGTTTATGTGAGCGATCGCCTAGCTTGTAATTTAACTGGTAATCCTAATGGTCTCACCCGAGCTATTCTGAAAATTACAATTGGCATGGCTAATGATGTTGCAAATCAAGGCAAAGTTAGGAATTTATTAGATAGTTTTGAAATATTAATGCCAGTAGGAATAAACCAAGCTATTACTGCTGGTAGTGTTATTTCATACAGTGGTTTTGAATCTATTTTTAACTGGGATATTGTTAACCCATACCGTCTATGGTTAGAGATTAATAATAGTCATCCTTTGCTTGGCGATCGCTTAAAAAGATTAAGTTTGTATGCTGATTTCTGGAAACTAGAAACAGAGTTGAATTTAGCAAAGATAAATGCTAATATAACTTCAAAAAATCAATTAAATGCTAATCAAGACGAGAACAATTCAAGACCACAAAATTTCAATTGGCAGAAACTGTTACTTCAAGGAGCGCCATTTTTTGGTATATTAATAGGTCTAGGTTTTGCTATTTTTTTGTGGTTAATAGGTGTAATTTTATCTGCTTTTGGTTTTTGGCGTTTAGATTGGTTATTTGGAGATATTTCCATTTTAGTTGGTTGTTCAGCTATGGGTTTTAGTATTGGTATTTTGATGAGAATTAATCACTTTTTTCCTGATATAAAACTAACTAAAATTTGGCAAAATCCTGACTTATTAGAGTTGTTAAGTGATATAAAAGCTTTGCCATTAGATAGTCAAGCAATTCAGTTAAAAGGCCAACTTCTTGGTAAAAGCGGAATG
>JAKQYG010000168.1 GCA_023356515.1 Trichodesmium sp. MAG_R04
CTAAACTAATTCCTAACCATCCTAAACCTTTACCAATTTTAGCTGCCCATCTTATTCCTGTAAAACGACTACCAGTTATTTTCCAAACAACCGCTTTTAATACTTGTCCGCCATCCAAAGGTAAGACAGGCATTATATTAACAATACCTAAAATTAAATTTATTTCTGCTACTTTATTTATTAACTCCCCAATTAAGCTTGATGTTGGGAATAGTAAACTTGTTAAACCTAATAAAAAGAATAAAAATAAACTTACCAAAGGTCGGGCGATCGCAACCTGAAAAGCTTCTCCAGGAGTTCTATAATCTCGCTCTATTAAAACAACTCTACAAAATCGAAATAGGGTTATGGAATTAACCTTTATCCCTTGAGAAATAGCAACTAAACTATGACCTAATTCGTGAAATACTACAGAACAAAATAGTAATATAGCAACTACCAATCCATTACCCCAAAACAAAAAAAGCCTACTTTCTTGATAATCTTGACTATTAACATATATTGCCCAAAGTATAAGAATAAACCACGAAGAATCGAAAAATAAGGGAATACCAAATAAATTTCCAATTCGCCAACCTACCTGCATGATATATATATTTTTGTTCTTTATTGAAGCTTTGACTTAATTTACCAAAATTTTACTTAAAGCAAATGCCAAGTAAGTAGATAGGTTTAATTATCCGTTTTTTATCCCCTTGAACGCGAAAGTATAATACCGGATTTTCTGGTTAACAATAACAATCAATATTTGATTTGGACATCTATAAAATTAGAAACTGAAAATAGGGATTCTCTTTTATAAAAATAAAGAATTCCCTATACTTTATAACTAAAATCAGGTTATATCTAATCTATAGCATACCAGCACTACCAAGTCCTAAAATCATTCCTGCTCCTAAAATATGACCAAAACTTGTAGTAGCTAATAATTCCGGTATTCCAAAGCCAGTAAAAATTGCTGGTAAGGATACAGGTAAATCTGGGCCTTGTCCACGATTCTGCTTTGAAATACCATAGTAGCCTATGACAATTGCTACTAAGTTACAAGTTATCATTACAATTGCTACCTTTGGTGACCACTCTGCAGAGAGAGAGTGAGATTTTACTGCTAAAGTTAAGTAAGAGTAAATCAAGTTCTTATCTCCTTAAATAAAAAAATTCGAGTAAATTTAAAAACCTTGCTCTTTATGGCTGTCTTTAAACAGACTTATGTTTTGCAAATTATCAAGAAGCTTTAGCTAAAAGCTACTATTTGTCTTAATAATTAACAGTAACTTTAAATTTTGATACAGAAATGTAAAATTTAGTTAGTAGTAGGTATAATCAATGCGCGTCAAAATTTGCGGAATTACAAAACTAGACCAGGGACAAGCGATCGCTGACATGGGAGCAACAGCTCTAGGATTTATCTGTTTTCCCAAATCACCTCGCTATATTACTCCAGAAAACATCAAAAATATTGTCGATAAACTACCAATAAAAATTGACAAAATAGGAGTATTTGTTAATACTAAAATAGATTTATTATCAGAAATAATTATTAATGCCAAATTAAATGGAATACAACTACATGGTAAAGAATCTCCAGAATTTTGTAATCAGCTACGCCAGTCAATACCAAACAATATAGAAATAATAAAAGCCCTGAGAATTAAATCTCCTCAAGACTTAACAAAAGCAAATATTTATGAAAATTATGTCGATACTTTACTTCTAGATGCTTATCACCCAGATAAACTAGGCGGCACAGGTCAAACTTTAGATTGGAAAATTATTGAAGAATTTCATCCTACTTCTCCTTGGCTATTAGCGGGTGGTTTAACCCCAGAAAATGTAACAACAGCAATACAACAATTAATATTAGTTTCTCAACCTAAAATAGAATTTAATAATAACTTTTGCGGCATAGACTTATCTAGTGGTGTAGAAACAGCCCCTGGTGATAAAAACTTAGTTAAAGTCAAAAAATTATTTGATAGTTTGGCGAAACCTAAGGTTAAAGTCTAAAAAAAACATCAAAATTACCTCTTAAGGACTTGTTCTTCTTTAGTAACTGAGGTATAAGGGGGAATTGAATACCAAATATGAAAAAAAACACAATCCTCAAACCTGGAATATTTGTGTATTTTTCTATAATTAAACTAATAATAACATAGGAGTATCCAAGTAATATGGCAAATATTTTAGGAGATAACAATGATAACCGCTTAATAGGTTCTTCAGAACCTGACCTGATGGAAAGCTTTGGTGGAAATGACACTATTTTTGGAAACGGAGGAGATGATACTCAAGATGGAGGAGAAGGAGAAGATGAAATTTTTGGTGGCATTGGATCTGATTCTTTAATTGGTGGTGAAGATAGGGACTTCTTGCAAGGAGAAGATGGACGTGATTTAGCATTAGGAGGTCCAGGAAATGATAGTCTTGAAGGCGGTCCCGGAAATGATTCTCTAGAAGGAGGAGATGGTAACGACTCTTTATTTGGAGAAACTGGAGATGACTTAGTAATTGGCAATCAAGGATTTGATTTAGTTACTGGAGGGGAAGGTAACGATACATTAAGAGGTAACGAAGGGGATGATAGTCTATTTGGAAATGTTGACGATGATGTAATATTTGGTAACCAAGGTAATGATATTGGTAGTGGTAGTATAGGAAACGATTTGCTTTTGGGTGGTGATGGTAATGACTCTTTAGATGGAGGTAGTGGTGATGATACTATATTTGGCGAATCAGGGAATGATTCTCTTTTTGGAGCTATTGGCAGGGATTTTATTAATGGCAATAGGGGTGATGATCAAGTTTTTGGTGGAGAAAATATAGATAATCTTCGTGGTGGAAAAGGTAATGATACAATCTTTGGTGAACAAGAGAATGACTCTCTCTTCGGCGACTTAAATGACGACTTAATTATTGGGGGCATTGGTGATGATACATTGTTCGGTGGAAAAGATAATGATACCCTTCAAGGTAGTAATGGTAATGACTTTTTGCTAGGTGATCGAGGTAACGATATATTATTTGGAGAAGCTGGAGAAGATACACTAACTGGTGGTGAGGGAGCGGATACTTTTGTGTTACCTGCAGAACTAGGTAGCATTGATTTTATTAATGATTTTAATCCCTTGGAAGATTCCTTGGCTTTAAGTGGTAATTTAACTTTTGAGGATTTAACTTTTGAACAAGGAAATGGCTTAAGTTTCAGAGATACATTAATCAAAATTGATAATGGCAGGTTATTAGCAATATTAGTGAATGTTCCAGCTTCAATAATTTCAGAGCAGGACTTTGTAGATGTGGGTCAACTTTTACCTGATGTTGATTCCAATAATACTAATGAAGTTCTATAATTCTTGAGTATTATCAGACCAGTTTTCTAACAGATAACATAATCTTAATCTAGGAATATAAGGCCAACCACCCTTAGCTTCAATATCTTTAAGTAAATCGTAGAGTAACTGACGATTATCTGGTAATGCCTTTTGAAATGAACCTTCTCTGAGTTCTTGATGTAAGCTCTCCAGAGTTCGTAGGATAGCCAATATTGCTATTGGATCATCCTGATGATTTTGGGCTATACTCTTCACTGACTCTACTAATAATTGTAAATCACTGTGTAATTTTTTTGTTGACTCACTTTCCGTATTTGTGTTCATCTTACTACTTAAAAGCAACTTGAGTAACTAGAATATGTGTAATTAATTTTGCATAAATACTTAAAACCTTTATAGCTTATCCATTTTGCTTGGCATACCTCACTGAAATATAAAATTCACAAATATATTTACTCATACAAGTTCAATTTATATCACTAAAATTTAGGAAAAAGTAACCGGCAATGTAAAATGTTATTCTGGGTTAATGCCATTTTAAAGATAAATTTACTCTCAGACAAGAAAATTGAGAATGTTAAAAATAGCTTGATCTTATTTGATTTGACCTGACTTTCCCATCAAATCTAAAATCTAAAACTAAATTATTGATACTGCGTAAACTATAGAACGCAGTAGCATTGTTAAATATTTAATGTTGAATACTTGAGGTTGACAATGAGGTATCCCGCTTTCATCGCTTTACTATTAGCTGTGTGTTTGAGTTTTTTAACTGCCT
Organism: Trichodesmium sp. MAG_R04; assembly: GCA_023356515.1. Classification (GTDB taxonomy): domain Bacteria; phylum Cyanobacteriota; class Cyanobacteriia; order Cyanobacteriales; family Microcoleaceae; genus Trichodesmium. The sequence goes on from JAKQYG010000168.1 coordinate 4,111, forward strand.
GTGGAGGTAGTTCTGATAACAATAAACCACTTACTTATGAAGACATTGTAAATACTGGCTTGGCCAACAACTGTCCTGAGTTACCAGAAGCTTCTCGTGATTCCATCCCCCTTAACCAAGATGAGTCTTACATTTTGACAGATTTGTGTTTGCAGCCAACTACCTATTTCGTTAAGGAAGAACCAACTAATAAACGCCAAAAAGCAGAATTTGTTGAAGGAAAAAAATTAACACGGTATACTTCTACCTTAGATCAAGTAACAGGTGAGCTTGTCTTTAATGAAGATAATTCTTTGACATTTAACGAAAAATATGGTATGGACTTTCAGGCTATAACTGTTCTTTTACCAGGTGGAGAAGAAGTTCCATTTCTATTTACTGTCAAAGGACTTAGTGTTAAGAGCCAGCCTAATGTGACTTCTATCAATACTTCTACTGATTTTAAGGGAATATACAATGTTCCATCCTACCGAGGCTCTAGCTTCCTAGACCCGAAAGGTCGTGGTGTGACTTCAGGATATGATAATGCAGTAGCTTTACCCGCTAGTTCAGATAATAAAGAGTTTGTGAAAGCTAATGTTAAGTCGGCAGATACTCTTCTCAAAGCCGGTGAAATGTCCCTTCAAATTACTAGAATTAATAAGAATACAAGTGAAATTGTTGGTATCTTTGAGGCTGTTCAGCCTTCAGATACAGATTTAGGCGCCAAAGAAGCTTTAGAAGTTAAAGTTCGTGGCACTTTTTACGGTCGGGTAGACACAGTTTCTTAAAAACTGTTTATTATGGACACATTAAATTTCTGCTGTAGTGGTGTGTCAAGCTAAAAGTAGTGGAATAGATTTTTGAGCTAAAAGCCTTGAAAAATTAGCATCATATCATTTTCCTAAATTAACATTTAAGGCTTGACGCGCCAGTAGGGTGAGTTAGGAAACAACTCGACTTATGGAAAAAATAGATTGAAAACTAGGTTAAAACCTTAATATTTTAACCTTCAATCAACCTTTCTGTTGATATACCTAGGTTTTAGCTATTTTTAGTTCTTTGAGGTATTTCCCTTGCTAATACTGGGTTTGGAAACGTTTTCGGTGTGAAAAATCTCACAGTCCAGGTAATATCAATATATATTCTTCATCGGTAACTCCTAACTGTTCACCGTAACCGCCCTAGAAGGGCGGCTTTTTTATGTTTTCGAGCCCCAGATAATGGACTTAGTATGTTATAGTCATTTAATTTGAGAATGAAACACTTTTTCGGCTGAAATCCTTTCATAGCAAGAAACACTTGTGTAAATTTAAAATGGAACGACTATAAGTTTAAAGATTGTTAATTTTTTTGGAAGAAATAGGTGTGGAAACACTAAAAGTCTTATAATCACTTAGCCAGATTTTTAGATAATAACTTCCTGCTGGCCCACAGCAATATTAATATCAATATCCAATATCAAATTGAGATAAGAGTTTTTGTTTTAACTGTGATAGGAAGCACAAACATTATGAAAGTGCAGTGCTAAAATTAGGCATATTGGTCGTGATCAGGTAGTCCGAGACGAAAAGCGGAGTTGCCTGCAAGGGTTGGACTACCATCAAGGTAGCAGCAGCTCATGGAGCACAGAGATTTGCACTAGCATCAGCAAAGCTTCAAACCCCCTTGGAGCTTTAGATAAGTATGAATTCCCTAACTAAAGATAGGGGAGAATGCAAAATATCCATTGAATACCAATTAAGATAACAACATAACATAAATATGCGATATGCCATCAGTGGTTGGCTCTCAAAATCATAATATATCTATGTCTACCACCATCACTAAAGAACTAAAAAGTGAAAACCTAAAACTGTTGCACCAGTATCAACAGTCCCCTTCTTATCAACTTCGGAACCAACTAGTTAAACTCAATGTTGGACTTGTAAGAAAAGAAGTTTATCATTGGTTAAATCGATGTACGGAAACCTATGATGATTTACTTCAAGTCGGATCTATTGGATTAATTCGAGCAATTGAACGATTTGATATATCAAAGGGACGAGCCTTCAGTTCTTTTGCCATTCCTTATATCCGAGGAGAAATTCAGCATTATCTAAGAGATAAAAGCCCTTCTATACGGATCCCTAGACATTGGTTAGCTATGGACCGGCAAGCCACAAAAGTTATACAAGACTTGAGAATGAAGTTAAAGCGGAAACCAACAGATTTAGAGGTGTCTTCTGCTTTAGGTATTTCTTTAAACCAGTGGCTAGAAATTCAATTGGCTTGTCGTAACCGTGCTCTTCTGAGTTTAGACGCTCCAGTTCAAGATGAAGCTGATGGAGCTACTTCTTTGGGGGAATTAGTCCCGGATAGTCAGTATCGTAGTTTTCAGTTAGCTCAAGAAGACCAAATTCGTTTACAGCAAGCATTGGCTAAATTAGAAGATGGGACTCGTAAGGTTTTGGAGTTTGTGTTTCTCTTTGACTTAACTCAGAAAGAAACAGCTGAGCGGATGGGCATTAGTGCTGTTACTGTTTCTCGGAGAGTTAAGAAGGGCTTAAAATTTCTGCAACAGATAATGCAATAGCACTTGATGGCTTAAAAGCAAAAATGAAGAATTTAGAATGAAAAATTAACTTTGAGCCTATTAGTAGGACCGTATTTCACATGACAGCTCACTTAGTCTTGGTGACTAAATAGGGCTTGCAGATTCATTATAAAAGCGTTAACAGATAAAGGCTTTAGCCTGATCCGGATCGCAAAAAAAACAGCTTTTTGGTGATTTAAGCCTAAAAAATTAGGATTTCTGGCTGACCATGACAGAATAGTTAAGGGACAATCAATTATTACTAACACCTCCTCTGTAATTCCCATTGTTCCCGACTCCTGACTCCCTACTATTCCCTATTTACTAACCTCTACTCCCAACCTGAAAAGATTTTTTGATCAAACCCTAGATACATTAGGGTTTAGGCAGTGACTCTATATATGGCGTATTTGCTAATGATTTCAATAATTCACACTACATGCAATAGATTAACATAATTCTTGTATAAAAAAAGCAATCAATCAGTAGGTGCCAAAATACACAATAACCAGGTTTTCGACAAGGCTATTTAAAGAAAGTGAATTATATTTTATCGCTAGCTGTGGTGGTGTTAGTACTTCAGTTCGAAAAAAGTACGCAGAAAATCAGGACAAACCACGTACATAGACACCCGGCTTTCATCCCAACGCTCTCCTTAGGAAGAGCGCGGGACTTCCCTTTGGGAGAATTAAATTTTGTCTTTCATCCAATGCTTAAAGAAATTCTCTTTAACCATACTTTGTCGTAATACTTCAACTAAATATTCCTGGGCTTCTTCCTGACTTAAACTTTTAACTTCGTCCCGTATAACTTTTAATTTGAACTGTTGTTCCATAGTTAAGCTGCTAGGGGTTTTCATAATTAACTTCTCCTTCTTTAGATATCGGCCATTTTATTAAGGCCATTTACATAAATAATGTATTAGTTTATTTATATGTTAAGATAATTAACATTTACTTGACATACTGTCCATTATGGACATAATTTCTGGGTGCTATAAAGACTAGAATTTCTATGATAATTAGGTAAGAACTAATATCATAAGAAGTTAAAAAATGGAGAACGGGATAATGGATGCAATGGAATTTTTTCTAAGAAGTTCTGGTAAATGGCGATCGCAACGTACAACCCATCATCTAGCCTTTAGACAAGCAGAAACCGGTGGTTCAGACATTCAAGTAATCAGCTTGGATGCTAAAGATCAAAAAATAGTAGAAATCTGCAAAATGCACGAAGTGGATCCAAATTTAGCTACCGGAGGAGCTTTTGTAACTTGGGATGGTTACATGGCATGGGACAAAAATGATGAAAATCATAAGGGGTCAACTGTATTTGCTATTGTTCCTGAACCAGAAAATCCGAGAAAAGGCAAAATGTTGCGAGAGCGTGGCTATGCTGAAATTGTTCCAGTGGTGGGACTTTTTGAGATGGATGATGAAGATGGACTAAATCTAATTACAGAATATGAAACTATGAGTTCTATTGAAAGATTTTGGTTTGTTAGTCCTAATCTAAGAATGCGAAGTAGTGCAGTAAAGAGGTTTGGTGGGTTTA
>JAKQYG010000169.1 GCA_023356515.1 Trichodesmium sp. MAG_R04
TTTCGCGCGCTAGCGATCGCCTGTCTTTTTTTGTCTTCAACTTTTTGAGCATTTTCTATTAATTTTATTAGTTGTTTATCTGTAATACCAATAATCCTTTTTGTTTCTTTTGGATGATTACTTTTTGTTTCTTTTGGATGATTATAAATATATTCTAATATATTATTCATTTGGGGACAGCATATATATAGTTGGGCACTACAATTTTACCTTAATTTCTATTTTGGAGAGGTCTATTAAACGGACGTGGAAGCAAGTGTAAGAACAGTGTCAAGTCAGCAGCAGCCTGTGAAATCATAACCCTCTGAGTAGCTTTGACTTAGTAATCCTTCCACCTTTAGGTTTGGAAGGATGTCAATTCTAGTAATTAGCCATCATACTGAGTTAATATTTCTACCCCTGTTTCTGTTACTGCTACAGTATGTTCAAATTGTGCTGATAGCTTACCATCTTTAGTAATAGTGGTCCAACCGTCATCAAGTACCACACCTTCCCAAGTGCCCTCATTAATCATCGGTTCAATAGTAAATACCATTCCAGTTCGTAACTTTTTTCCTTTTCCCCTAATGCCATAATGAGGAATTTGTGGTGCGGTATGGAAAATATTACTTACCCCATGACCAACAAAATCTCGAACCACAGAAAAACCTTCTGCTTCAGCATACTCTTGAATAGCAGCTCCAATATCCCCAATTTTATTTCCAGGCTTAACTTCAGCAATGCCTAAATACATACATTTTTCCGTAACTTCAACTAATTTTTTTGCCACTGGAGAAGGTGTACCAACGAAAAAAGTTTTAGAAGTATCTCCATGATAACCATCAAGAATTGGTGTAACATCAACATTAATAATATCTCCTTCTTTTAAGACTTGTTTCTCATTAGGAATACCGTGACAAATTACTTCATTAATGCTAGTACAAATAGACTTAGGAAAACCATGATAACCCAGGGGTGCACTGCGGGCGCCATGAGCTTTTGTCCAACGTTCGGCTTCCTCATCTAATTCCAAAGTAGTTATTCCTGGCTTAACAAGGGGTTCAAGATGATGCAATAACTTTGCAGCTAAACGCCCTACTCGACGCATTTTTTCTATTTCTCTTTTCGATAATAAAACGATAGTTTCAGTTTCCATTGCTTCTTTAATTAAGATTCAAGTATTAATGACTAAATATTTTTAGTGCAGGTATCCTGACTATTACAGCCATGCCTCACCGAGACAAAATCTACTGTATCAGGAAAGTTTTATAGAATTTCTCTACAAGAGGATTTTCTTGACAATTGATTATCTGAAGATGAGATTATATCTACATGACTTAGGTAGTACCTCTATCAAATTTGCTCCTTGGAGGTTAGCACCTTTTAAGTTAGCTACCGATCAAGTTAACATTAGATAGGTTGGCTTTACTGAGGTCATATCTTAAACATTCATTAGTTTCCAATAATCTTCTTGTAGCTGCCAGGTTAGCTGCTTTTGCTAAATTGATCCAGCCAACTTTACAGAAAATAATGATAATTGCTAATATTGTTAGTTTCATCTTTTATATTTGAGGTGATTCGGTTATCGGTTAATATACAAATAAATTTTGCCTACTCACTTACAGTACATTCCAGGTTAATTAAATATACTCGCACTAGCTTTTTAAATGTTTTTTAAAGTATGGAATTAAGTTTTTATTATTTATTATTTATCAACCTAATCTACTAGAACCACTATACCACATTTACATCAAATAGGCTCTATCTTAATGAAAAAATGACAACCCACTCTAGGGCATTGGTATGATGTCCCGCTCTTTGTAGTCTATTAATTATGAAAAATTGTGTAGTCTATCATACACTGAATTTTCTACATATAGCAAAAAGTAGAAGGTAGATGTAAGCATTCCTCTTCACAACTATGCCTATTTAGTTGTCATAGTATGAATACCATCCCAATTCTTAGGTGGTGGTGTTTTTATATAGTCAAGCGATCGTTGAATATGTATAGCAACGGCTTCATCTTCAGGTTTAATTTTTCGCGCCAACTCAAAATAATTTACTGCCTGAGAAAATTTCTTGTTCATATAAGCTTGTCTAGCTTTAATATAAAGTTCCAAAAACTCTTCGATTTCCAGATCAATAGGTTGAGAATTAGTACCAATTAATTCATATATACTCACCGCTTTTTGTTTTCCTTTAATCCTAACTTTATCTAACTCCCTGACCAAAATATAATCACTACAAAGTTGATAAGTAAACTCACTTAAAATAATATCACAACCATATTGTTTAGTAATTGTTTCTAAATGAGAACTCAAATTTACACCATCACCAATTACTGTATAATCCATTCTTTTGTGGGAACCAATACTACCAGAAACTACTTCTCCTGAACTAATACCAATACCAATTTTAAATTGTATTTCATCAGGACGAGATAAATTAAATTGCCGGAGACGGTGACGCATATCTAAAGCAGTTTTCACAGCCATTAAAGCATGATTTTCTATAGATAATGGTGCACCAAAAACTGCCATCAAAGCATCCCCAATAAATTTATCCAGAGTTCCTTCATGGTTAAATACTGCCTCTACCATTGTCTCAAAATATTGATTTAGAAGCTTAACTACTTCAGGCGCTTCTAAATTTTCTGTAATAGTTGTATAACCTCGAATATCGGAAAATAAAATAGTTACTTCTTTACGTTCTCCTTCAAGTAAAGCATTTTCACCTAAAGCCATTACTTGTTCTGCTACCCCAGGAGTCAAATAGCGATACATAGCATTTTTCATCCGTTTTTCCTGACTAATATCTTCTAAAACTACCAACCCACCACGCACGCCACCTTCAGGATTAGTTAGGGGATTAACTGTTAAATTCAGACTCCGTTCAAATAATTGATCTATTTTTGATGAATCTATCTCTTCTTTTTCTAGAAATGACCCTGCTCGTAAATTTTGTTCTGGAACATATTGTCGAGTACCATGTTTGAGACTGTCTTCTAAACGAAATTTTAAGTTTTCAATTGGTATAACTTCCCATAGATATCTACCAATAAGTTTTTTCTCCCAAGCTTTTCTAGTTATTTGACCTTTTACCTCTTGATTAATCGGACATCCTAACATTTCTAAAGCTGCTTCATTAATAGTTACAATTCTGCCTTGCATATCTGTTGAAATTACAACATCAGACAAACTTTGTAGAATATCTTTCTGATATTGTTTTTCGACTAAAACATTTTCAAATAATTGAGAATTTTGGAGAGCAATACCTGCTTGAGCATTAAAAGCTAATAAAAATTTTTCATCTGAAGCAGTAAAACCACCTTGATTTTTATTGATTAACTGAGTTACTCCGATCAATTCGCTTTTAGCATTATAAACAGGCATACAAAGAATATTTCTTGTTTGATAACCTGTTTTTTTGTCTGTACTGGGGTCAAAACGAGGATCTAGATAAGCGTCAGGAATATTAAGAGTTTGTCCAGTAGAAGCAACATAACCAGCTATACCACGATTTGCCGGAATTCTAATTTCTACCATTTTTGTTTGATCTACTGTTGCTACCAAGGTCCTAAGTTCATTTGTTTCTTTGGTAAGTAGAAACAGGGTGCTACGATCTGCTCGCATCAGATTACGAGCTTGGTCCATTACAGCTCTTAAAGTTGTTTCCAAATCTAGACTTTGACCTAAAGTTGTGGTAGCCTTAAGTAAGGATGATACCCCTCGTTGATTCCGAGCTGCACTGTAAAAAGATTGACAACTTTCAAGAATAATCCCGATTGAGTCGGCGAAAGAGCGAAATAGTTGCTCATCTTCTTGATCAAAGGGGATATCACTTGATTTATTCAGTAGTCGTACCACTGCCACTGGTTGGAGAGAATTAGTAGTACTAAAAATTGGGACACAGAGGATAGTGCGAGTATTATAACCCTGAGGTTGGTCTACCTCTTCGTTGAAGAGAGGGTGACTTTTGGCATCGGCAATATTGAGTGCTTCTCCTGTGGTAGCCACATGGCCTAAAATACCAACATTAATTGGTAAGTGATACTCTTGAGATTTACCTGTATTTTCTACAATTGTCTTGTACCAAAGTTGTTTTTTGTCTTGGTTAACCAGGAAAATAGTTGTTTGATCTGCTTTTAGGACTTGACCAATTTTTAAGGTAAAAGCATCTAATAGTTGTTCTAATAGAGTTTCGATACCTTCATTATTAATTAAGTCTATGGCCCGTAGATACTGATGAAATTCTGCAGTTATAAAGTCCAGGACACAAACAAAATGCTTTACTGGCAAATCCTTGACACGAGTTGCCAGTAGACCAATACGATCAACTTGAGTCAATGTTGCTAGAATACTGCCAGCAGCGTTCGAGAATGTCATTTGGACTGGTTTGTCTAATGGTTACTGGTTGCTCATCACTTGTTCAATACTGGCCTAATACTACTGTATGAAGTTCAATTTTGAAAAATTTGACTATGTAAAGTAGAGAAAGCTAGGCAGGGAATTTTAACCACTAATATATTAACAAAATAAATATCTTTTTCAAATGCAGATCAAGTTAAATTAGTTGGACTACTTTCTCAGAAACTTAAACATTTTGATGTCTAAAGGCAATTTTTACCGATGATATTAGACAAAAATCTACAAAATGTCTAAGTAATATGATTATGCTGCTGATGGTATTGAATGGGCAGAGATAATTTTCTGATAATAGTTTCTTAATTGCTGAGTTGCTGCGGACCATCCCCAATTCTCTGCTTCAGCTCTAGCATTTTGGCGCAAGGTTTCTCGTTCTTCTGAGTGGGCTAAAAGTTTTTGAGTAGCTGTAATGGCTCCTTTCTCATCAGCTGGATCAAATAAATAACCATTTATGCCATTGGTAACAATATCAGGAATGCCACCTGAATTAGCAGCTACTACTGGGGTGCCTGCGGCCATTGCTTCTAAAATTACCAATCCTAAAGTTTCGGTACGAGAGGTAAAGATGAAAGCATCGGCAGAAGCATAAGCAGAGGCAAGTTTTTCACCCCGTAGATAGCCTACAAAATGAGTAGGGGTATTGGCAAAATATTGTTCAAGGGTTTCTCGCTTAGGGCCATCGCCTACAAGAGCTAGGCAAGCATTGGGGATCGCTTCTAAGATTGGTTTAATACGATTAATTTCTTTTTCTACTCCTAAGCGCCCAACATATAATAATATCTTGCTACTGGGTTTTCCTTGACTGAGGAGATTGCGCATTTCAAGATTGGCATGATGGGGATGAAATAATTCTGTATCAACTCCCCGCTGCCATAAGTCTACTCTCTCAATGCCATGGTTTCTTAATTCTTCTACCATTGCTGTAGACGGACAAAGATTTAGGTCTGCTTGATTATGGCCGTATTTAAGTAATTCCCAAAGTAAGCCTTCTAGCATTCCTAAACCATAGTGATGTAGGTATTGAGGTAAGTGGGTATGGTAAGATTCCACGAGTGGGATCTTTAGTTTTTTGGCATAGAATAACCCACCCAGTCCTAATACCGCAGGATTAGCAACGTGAATTATATCTGGCTGAAACTGTTCTAGCTTTTCTCCAATAGTGGGAGTTGGTATAGCTAATTTTAATTCTGGGTATAGGGGTAGAGGAAAACCTTCAATGCCACATATTTTTGATCCCTGATATTCTTTTAGTCCTCCTGCAGGAGAAAATATTAGAACTTGATCTCCAAAACGTTGTAGATGCTTGACAGTATGACATAGACGGGTAACTATACCATCTATTTTCGGTAGAAAAGTTTCGGTAAAAAGAGCTATCCTCATAGGTATATTAGCTTGGAAAATATTTGGTAAAAATATTGCTTTTTTTGGGCATTTTTTCTGGTTCAATTTGCCGACGATAGTATAAAGTGTCAAAAGTTGAGCGTGAAAGTTTGTCCACATTTGGGACAATAGTATCGTTGAGTTCCTTTACTGTTTTTTCCGTGCTTATGGGGTTTAGGATGGCCACACAGAGGACATTCCATAATTATTTCCACAATAATGGGACTATATTCATCAAATCATTCCCACACTTTCTTGATTCACTACCAAACTATCTTCATTTTCCTTGTTCAGGAGTCAATTTATCAGAAAAATATTATATATAGAAAAATATTATATATAAATACTTACTGAATAGTTAACTCCTATTGACCACTATAATTTTTTTCTTGCTTTTAACTTTTCACTGCGTGAACTTTATGTTACCTCAAAGCTAGTCTAACCCTTAGAGCCTGAATATCAAAACCAGGGTAAAGATGAAAAAGGCCTGTTAGGTATTCCGACGATGTACTACTGCGCATTACAAGCTCTGATGAAGTTAGGTATGGAACCAAAATGGGATGTACGTTTTGAACTTAATAGTTATGGCTTTAGACTGGGGATGTTAAAGAATCTAATTGTTGAGTTTTTTCTCGATACCAAGATACTTTAGGTAAAATATGGTTCTTATCTACTCTTTTTTTATACTTAATAGCAAAATTAAGCAAAGAGTCTAGCAAAGAATCAGAAAGATAATGCGGTTTTAAACCAAGCTCTAGTAGATTTGTGTTTTTAGCATTAAAGTAATGCTCCTCTAATTCTACTCTAGGATTATCCAAGTGATTAATATGCACATCTAAATCCATAGTTTTACTTGCTTTTTTGACCATTTCTGCTAGGCCTAGTACACTAAATGTTTCAGTAAATTGGTTAAACACTCGGAATTTACCTGCTTCTGCGGGGTTAGCGATCGCTATTTCCATGCAACGGACAGTATCTCTAATATCTAAGAAGCCACGAGTTTGTCCACCTGTACCATAAACAGTTAGTGGGTGGCCAATTGCTGCTTGAATACAAAATCTATTGAGAGCTGTACCAAAAACTCCATCATAGTCAAGACGGTTAATTAAAAGTTCATCTTTGATTATTTCATCATCTAGGAGGCCAGTTAGAGCCACACCATATACAACTCCTTGATTAAGGTCTGTTGCGCGCAGATCCCATGTTTTGCAGGCAAAGTGAATGTTATGACTATCGTGAACCTTACTTAGATGATAGAAAGACCCTGGTTGTTTTGGATAGGGTAGAGTATCTTTGCGTCCATTATGTTCAATTTTGATGTAACCCTCTTCAATATCTATATTGGGAGTACCATATTCCCCCATAGTTCCCAACTTAACCAAGTGACAGTCAGGGAAATCCTCTTTCATCGCATAAAGAATATTGAGAGTACCAACAACATTATTAACTTGGGTCATAATAGCATGTTCTCGGTCAATCATAGAAAATGGAGCAGAACGTTGTTCACCAAAATGGGCTATAGATTTGGGTTCAAACTTACGTAGTGTTGTACTTAGGAAGTCATAGTTAGTGATGTCTCCTATATATAGATCGATTTTTTTACCTGTGAGGTCTTTCCAGCGTTGGATGCGTTGTTGGATAGGGGCAATAGGTGTGAGGGTTTCTACTTGAAGTTGCATATCCCAGTGTCGCCTAACCATACTATCTAGGATACCTACTTCATAACCTTGATCCGAAAGATAAAGAGCGGTTGCCCAACCACAATAGCCATCACCACCAATTACTAGTACTTTCATAAATTTACTTTAGAATTTTGCTTACTCATATTCGGTTAATTTACCAGTTATTAGAACTTTTTGACACTCTATGAGGTTGTTTGAAAAGCATGAGAGGGAGTAAAAAAGCTCACAGGGGGTAAAGTAGGATTAAGGGTTTCATTCTCCTCAAAAAGCGTTGGATAGTTAAGTGCGCCTGGAAAGGGTGGAATTGGTATAGACACTTATGTCTTAATGGCTGAGTATTGGCCTCATAACTCCGAGACCATGATTTACATCGCGATGATTCGTCTCATAGTTTGGCGTTTAGTGTAATTGACTACACCCCTATCCCTTTTCAAACAGCCTCTATAATTCAATCAAAGGCTTATTAAGTAACAAAGGTCTGACCCTATAGCTGGGAATGTTTGCACATCATTCTACAGAAGATTCATCTAATAAATTTACTATTGTTTTATTTTTATACCATTTTCAAAAAAACAATTGCCTCTAAAATTTAGGATTTCAAGTTTGAAATATTATTATCTAACTAGGGCGTGTCATCAATTAAAGAGGTTGACATTAAGGCTATAGTATGTTTATGAAAAATAACTACAGGAATACAATAAAGAGGACTGCTCTAAATGACTAGACGTTATGCCTTGCGGG
>JAKQYG010000017.1 GCA_023356515.1 Trichodesmium sp. MAG_R04
TCGTTTAATTTTTGGTGGTAGGATTAGTTTATTTATCGGTTTAGTAGGAATTACAATCTATTTCCCCTTGGGAATGATTATTGGGGGAATTTCTGGTTACTTTGGTGGCTGGATAGATAGCATTTTAATGCGTTTTGCTGAAGTTTTAATGACAATTCCTAGTATTTATTTATTAGTAGCACTTGCTGCTGTATTGCCTCCTGTTTTAACCAGCGCCCAAAGATTTCTGTTAATTGTAGTCATTACTTCATTTATTAGTTGGGCAGGGTTAGCTAGGGTTATTCGTGGGCAAGTTTTATCTATCAAAGAACGAGAATTTGTCCAAGCTGTAAGGGCAATGGGAGCAAATTCTTTTTATATCATTGTTCGTCACGTACTACCCCAAACAGCAACTTATGTAATTATTTCAGCAACTTTAGCCATTCCTAGCTTCATTATCTCAGAATCAGTTTTGAGTTTGATTGGTTTAGGTATTCAACAACCAGACCCCTCTTGGGGAAATATGTTATCTTTGGCCACAAACGCTTCTATTTTAGTGTTACAACCTTGGTTGGTATGGCCTCCAGCATTATTGATTATTCTGACGGTATTAGCATTTAATTTATTAGGAGACGGGTTGCGAGATGCTTTAGATCCCAGAAATTTACAACATTAGGAATGGGAACAAAATAAACTTGGAGAAAGTTAATTAACTTCAAGAGGTTTCCCAGGAACAAACTAGAAATTTCCAGTAATACCCATTCACTTTTAGATACCAGAATAATTAAGTCTTTACAAGCTAAATAAATAATTATAGCACTATACATTAGGGTTAGTAGATCTGTTTCCTATTATCAGTTAAGATATTCCCTTTAGACCTAAATTTGGATATTAATTTGGTTCATGCTGCGGCTGAAGAAACTAGTTTGCCTGATGGTTCTTTTGATTTAATTTCTATCTTTTCGGTGTGCCATGAATTACCACAATTTGCTATATGAAAAGCCACTTTGTTCAAATCATTCTAACCAATATGCAAATCCCTAATTATAAGTATCACACATACAAAAGATAACTCATTATCAACACATAATCCCGGGGACGTCAACCCATGCAAATTGACATGATTATTAACTGTAAATCTATCTTACCAGTTAAACTTTTGGCTTACAACTACAGTCAAAAATAATCTAGCGATCGCCATTAACTCTTTTTCTCTTCTATGCAACTATTGGGTTATTTTTTTGAGTTTTTTTGAGTTTTTTATTTTGGTTATTACTGACATCTACATTTACTTGTAAGTTATGTTTATTTTTATCAGTTAAAATTCCTTCTGCTTGTAATTTTGACAATAATGTAAGACGTTTTAGCTGAGATTCTGAATCATCCGGTTGAATAGCAAGAGCTTGATCATAACACACTAAAGCTTCTTTATAGCGTTTAATTTTTTCTAAAACTATGCCTTTTCTTCTCCAAGCCTCATAACTATTATTATTAATAGCAATTGTTTGATCGTAAGCCATCAAAGCTTCTTTATAATTTGCCAATTTTTCTAAGACTCGACCTTGACATAACCAACCTTCATAAAATTCCTTTTTAATAGTAATAGCATGATTACAAGAACTTAAAGCTTCCTCATACTTTTTCAACTTTAATAATGCTTCTGCTTTCCCCAGAAAAGCTTGATAACATTGGGGGTAAATTTTAATCGCTCTATCATAAGAATTAACTGCTTGATCATGCTTTTCTAAAGCACCCAAAGCTACTCCTCGATTATGCCAAACTTCATAATCATCTGGCATTAATTTAATAGCTTGGTCGTAACAATATACTGCTTCTTCATATCTTTTTATTTGCCATAATACAGCGCCTTGATTATACCAAATTTCATATCTATCTGGTTGGATTTTCAGTGCTTTGTCATAAGAATCAATTGCCTCAGTAAAATATTTTAATCTTCCAAGTAAATTGCCTCGGTTATACCAAATTTCAAATTTATTTGGTTTAATTTTCAGAGCTTTATCAAAAGTAGCGATCGCCTCTTCATAGTGCTCTAGCTTTCCTAACAAAGCACCCAAATTATGCAAAATATCAACATTTTCAGGCTGAACTAAAAGAGCTTGTTGATATGAAGTAAGTGCCTCATTATACCGTTGTAATTTCCTGAGTAAAATACCTCGGTTTAGCCAAATTTCTACATGATCTGGCTTCAGAGAAAGAGCTTTATCATAGGAAGCTAATGCCTCAGAATAACGCTGTAATCTCACAAAAACATTGCCACGATTAAACCAATATTCAAACCTGTCAGAATTAATTGCAATAGCACGATCATAAGCAGCAAAAGCATCAGCATAACGCTGCAATTTGACAAATACATTACCACGCTTAAACCAAGCTTCACTTAAACCAGAATTAAGAGCAATAGCTTTTTCAAAAGTTGCTAAAGCTTGATTATATTGACCCTCAGAAAACTGCTTTTCTCCTATTTTTAAATAATCATCAGCAATCATAGCAGGCTGTTTTTCAGATGATTTTGATTTCTGAGTATTTTTAATAGATTCAGTTGCTGAATTAACAGGATAATTAATTTTTTGCATAGCCTGATGTTTTGCTTCTTGAGCCTCAGAAATAATCACTTGTAGTTGCATTAAAAACTGAGACTTCAGAGCTTCTATTTGTTCTACAGATGATTTTGATATTTTAGCTTCTTGATGCAAAAACTCAATTGATTGTTTTGCAGTCACTATATGGCTTTCTAATTCATTAAATAATTTTTGAGATTGATTCAGACTTAATTCTAATTTACTAATTTTTGTTAACCGCTTATTAACCTCACCTACTAATTCTTTAATTATCAATCTTCTGATCAACCAAAAAAAGCCAAGAGTTATAGGAGGTAATAAAGTTGCAACTAATAATAAAGTATTTAATAAAGTTAGGGTAGGATTAAGATTGAGACTAGCTTCTGATTCATCATCTATTTGTAAAGCAATTTTATCAGTAACTTGCCGGAATTGATAATTATTTTCCGCTGAAAATTCTACTATCTTCCCTAACCAACTTTCGTTTAAAATTCCTCGAATTTGATGTAGGTTGATAGTTGATAAAGTAGCTATAAGTTTAGAAGTATTATGAGCTTGACTAAGTAATATTTCTGGACGAGTAATTGATTCGGTAGAAGGCAAACTACTAATATTAATAGAATCAGTAAAATTGCTATTTTCTGGTGCAGTTGCCTGAGAGTATAAATTAATATCAGGAATAGCTTTTGCCTCTACAGTTAAATTGTGGTAACTGAGGGCAGCAAGGGTTAAGATG
The DNA here is from genome assembly GCA_023356515.1 of Trichodesmium sp. MAG_R04. Lineage (GTDB taxonomy): Bacteria > Cyanobacteriota > Cyanobacteriia > Cyanobacteriales > Microcoleaceae > Trichodesmium. The sequence continues at coordinate 3,295 of JAKQYG010000017.1, forward strand.
GCTGTCTTAGAAACATTCATATTTTGTTTATTTATCTATATAATATATAGAGAAAAAGCATGGGTTAGTTTATAGTTAATTTTTATGGGCAAAGATACTATTAATACAGGAGCAGTTTTTTATTTCTGTAGATGAGAAAAATTATCTACCTAAGTTGGGCATCGAGTCTACCTCTCTATATACAAGAACTTGTTACACTTACCCGGAAATTTATAGAGTTAAAAGTCAACCCCCTTAACCCCTCTCCCTCAAATGATGTTTCATTCTCTAAAGTTAGTTAAGAAAATATGGAAGTTAGAGCAGCTTCTTTGATAACTGGACTAGAGCTTTTTCGTAAAATAAAATATACCCACTGCTCCAAGGGTATACTATCTTTTCTGATCCTTTTCTCCTGAAAGGTTTATACATTAATTTAGTAACGAAAATACATTCCAATTGTTAAGCAAGAAAACTGATAATATGAAAATTCTGTGATGTTTCTAATTCCTTTAAAAGCTTGTATTGCAAGCAGATAATGAAAATATTGATTTGTCAATAAAATTTTAGATGAGTCTGCCCTGCATTTTTCCTTGTTATTAACTTTTCTATAACACAATATTCTTGCAATATTACTATTAGATTAAATGCCCATAAACAATTTTCCCAAAGTTACTGTTTGTTTACCTACTTATAACTCTGGAGAATTTCTCACTCAAGCAATAGACAGTATTCTTGAACAAACATTTACAGATTTTGAGCTGATTATTTCTGATGACTGCTCTACTGATAGTACTCCAGAAGTTATTAGGAGTTATCTGGAGAAAGATAGTAGAATTAAATACCTGCAAAATTCAAAAAACTTAGGACTTTTTCCTAATTGGAATCGTTGTTTAGAATCTGCTTCCGGAGAATATATTACTGTCTTTGCTCAAGATGATGTGATGTTGCCAAAAAATTTAGAGCAAAAGGTAAAAATTCTAGACAAATACCAAAATGTCGGCTTAGTGATTTCCTCTATTATGGTGGTGGATCATGAGAATAATTATCTGAATTGGGATTGGGCAAACTATAGTGAGGATAGCTTAGTGAATGGTAAGGAATGGGTAAGGAAAAATTTAGGAGAAGCTAATCCTATTTGTTGTCCGTTTGTATTGATTAGAAGACAGGTTTTAGAGAAAGTTGGCGGGAAATTTAATGACAATTATGCTTTTGCTGGGGATTTAGAATTATGGTTAAGAATTGCTTTGGTTGCTGATTTATATTTTGTCAAAGAAATCTTGGGATATTATCGGTGGCATAAAACAAATAAAACTCACAGTTTTGATGATTTTTATCAAGTTAAGGAACATTTACAAATCTGCAATAACTTAATTGATAGTTTAAATTTATCAGACTTAGAATTAAATTATTGGGAAACTGAGGCCTTATATCGAACCGTTAAATGGGTGAGTTATTATCGAATTTACCGTCATTTAGAAATAGGAAATTTTTATGAGGCGTTAAAGTTATCTGAATTACTTGAAAGTTGGCGAGGTAGGTCGGGAAAATTAAGTATTTCTGTGCAGGAATTAGGTACTAGAATACAGAAAATTTTGCAAGTAAATTCTCGCCTCAAGTCCGAGGTTGACCAATATAGTGATTGGGTAAAGAACCTTGAGCAAAAAAATTCTGTTTTAGAGACAGAAAAATCTTGGTTAGAATCTCAGGTTAAAGCTTGGACGCAAACAGCAAAAAAATATTATCATAAAATCAAAGATAATGGGTAAGTATTCAGCTATCTGCTTTAAGTACATCGATAGAATTAATTTAAGATTTGGATAACTTAGGGCAGACCAAGGGAAAAGCTTGATAAAAATACTTTAACTTTTTGGTCTCTTGGAAATAGTAAATATTTTCCTACTCGACTTTTTATAAAAATGAAGTATGTAGTGCATTTTATTAAAATTCTAACACTTTTTTATAGTGTTATATCATCTGATTTTCTCAGTTTTTCTGAATTAACATCTAGGATTTTTATTTTACTTTTTATCCTAACTCAATAGCACAACTATAAGCTGCACTTGCTTCATCTATTTTTCCCTGCTTTGCTAAAGCATCACCCAAATTTTTATGAAATAAAGGTGAGGTATGATTGATATTTATTGCTTGTTTAAACATATAAATTCCTTCTTTCAATTCTCCCACTATTGTTAAAGCTTCTCCTAAATAGTTATAAGCAAAATCTGAATTAGGATTAATTTCAATGCTACGGCGATAGGAGTCGATCGCTTCTGACCATCTTTTTTGTTTTGCTAAAACCATGCCAAGTTGTAAATAAATATCTGGATTATTTTTCTCGAATTTTAAAGCAAGTTTATATTCAGATGTTGCCTCCAGAAAATAACCTTGTTTTGTCAATATTTTGCCTAAATTAAAATGAACTTCTGGATTTTCTGGTTCAGTTATTAAAACAATTTGATAAAAAATAATTGCCGAGCCTAGTTTATTTTTGCTCAATAAAGTCTTCGCCAAGTACCGACATATTTCTGGATTATATGGCTGAATTTCTAAGATTTTGTGGTAATTAGTTTCATCCCCTGGAGAATATTTTATTGCTTGATGATAATTACTCAATGCTACTTGTAAATTTTCCTGATAACGTTTTTGAAAAATATCCCCTAACTTTTCATATACTTCTGTTAAACTAGGTTCTAGTTTAATAGCTTTTTCATAACAAGCGATCGCCTCATCCCACTGTTTTTGTTGAAAATATAAATTACCAATAATTTTGTATAATTCTGGTTTCTGAGGCTTAATTTTTAATGCCTGAGTATACCAACTTAGGGCAGCTTCTAAATTTCCCTGAGTTTCCCAAGCATTTCCTATAGTTTGATAGGCCGAAATAAAATCTGGTTTTATCTCTATAATTTGATGACATAGAGCGATCGCTGCGTCAAATTCTCCTTGGACCAAATATTCTGCTGCTTTTTGATGTTTTTCTAGTACATTCACAGTTAAGTATCGATTTTGTTACGTTTTACCATATTAAGCTAAAATGTATTACACATTCAAAAATTATTAATTAATTTAAGTATTAATCAGAATGAAACTAGACTTAAGAAATCTTTTTTTCCAAAATTCAGTCATGCCCAAAGGTATTATTCATGTGGGTGCTTATAATGGTAAAGATATCAAACTTTATCAAAGTTTAAACATATCAAAAATTCTCTTCATTGAAGCTAACCCAACAGTATTTGAAACGTTAAAAGCAAATATTAATACAGCATCTGTTGATGTACAAGCTGTTAACTATGCTATTAGCAATCAAAATGGAAAAGTCAAATTATATGTCAATTCAATGGAGCAAAGTAGTTCTATGTTTCCGTTGAAACATTATCGAGATATTTACCCCAATATTAAAGAAACCCATCAACTCATAGTTGAGTCAAAAACTCTCGATACTTTGTTAAAAGAATTAGGGCTATCTCCAACAGATTTTAATATTCTCAATCTCGATATTCAAGGAGCAGAACTTTTAGCATTAGAAGGATCAACTAATTTACTTCAGTATATAGATGCAGTTTACACCAAAGTTAATTATGAAGAACTCTATGAAGGTTGTGCTTTAGCAGAAAAAATTGATGAATTTTTAGTACATACTGGTTTTGGTAGAGTAGCAATAGCAAAACCTTTTCATCCATCTTGGGGAGACGCTTTTTATGTAAGAAAACAGGTAGTTACTATGTCTACTCTTGGCAAAAATGGTGGATTGGGAAATCAAATTTTTCAGTATGCTTTTTTAAACATATATTCTCAAGAAAATGGGTTATCTATAAAGACTCCTAAATGGTTAGGCCAAGAGTTATTTGGGCATAAAGATAGAAAAATTGATGAAGATTTGCCTGTAGTTCTTGAGAAGAATAATAAAATTTTCCCTGGTAATGGAGAAATTTGTAAAAATGTAGATATTCAGGGATATTTTTTATATCACACTAGCTATTATAGGGCCCACAAAGAATATTTTTGTTCTTTATTTCAACCTGTAGCAGAAATAGAAGCTATAGTAAAAGTTGCTTGGGAAAAGTTGCGCTCTGCTGGGAAAACTATCATCGGTTTACATTTACAATTAAACTCAGATGAAAACAACAATTCTGTTGTTGCTGCTAGTGAGTGGTATAAAATTTGGCTAAATGGTTTATGGCAAACTTTAGAGGAACCAGTTTTATTTATAGCCAGTGATTATCTAGAAGAAATAAACCAGGAGTATTTTGCTGAATATAATCCTATAACGATTCGAGATTTGGAGGTAGAGGTTAATCTAGAATATCTGGATTTTTTCTTATTAAGTAAATGTGACTTTGTTGCTATTTCTAATACTGCCTTTGCTTTTGCTGCTTGTCTCTTAAATAAGACAGGAAAATATTTCTTTCGCCCCCACTTTTTCACAGCAAAACTTATACCTTTTGAACCTTGGAATAGCACTCCAGTTTTTCGGGATGTAGATATTGATGAAGTAGGAACAATTGTTTCATCTGAGGCACAATTTTGGCAGATACAATCTCAACTTCAGGAAACCAACACAGAATTACAAAATAGCCAGTTTCAGAAAGACGAACTTTCCCAAAAATTAGCATCTACTCAGTTTCAACTTCAGCAAAGTCAAACAGAATTAGAAAAAATTCAGTATCAACGAGACCAAATATTAGGAGAATTAGAACAATCTCAGTCTCAACTTCAGCAAAATCAAGAAAAAGCCAAAAATGCCGAATCAGAATTACAACAAACTCGCTCTGAGCTAGAAAAAATCCAATCTCAGCGAGATGAATTTGCCCAACAATTAACATCTACCCAGTCTCAACTTCAGCAAAATCAAGAAAAAGTCAAAAATGCCGAATCAGAATTACAACAAACTCGCTCTGAGCTAGAAAAAATCCAATCTCAGCGAGATGAATTCGCCCAACAATTAACATCTACCCAGTCTCAACTTCAGCAAAATCAAGAAAAAGTCAAAAATGCCGAATCAGAATTACAACAAACTCGCTCTGAGCTAGAAAAAATCCAATCTCAGCAAGATGAACTTTCCCAACAATTAACATCTACCCAGTCTCAACTTCAGCAAAATCAAGAAAAGGCCAAAAATGCTGAATCAGAATTACAAAATATTAAAACAGAATCAGATAAATCTCACTCCGAGCTACATGATATGCGAGAAGAATTAGAAATTACTCAATTCCAACTAGATGAAGTACAGGCAGAATTAGAACAATCTCAATCTCAGTTACCCAAACATCAGGAACAACTCAATACCTATGAATCCCAACTTCAACAAACTCAAACAGAACTAGAAAAAACCAAATTAAAATTAGAAAACCAGGAAAAAATATTACCCAATCAAAATATAAAAAACTATGCAGCTCATATCAAAAATCTAGCAAAAATTCTCGCAGAAACAATTCCAGATTGATACAATAGCGCTACGGGCAAGTTAGAAGTCAAAAATTAAAAGTAATCCTATGACTAAGTTTCAGGGCTTAGTATTGTCCTACCCTAAGTAGGTAGTGCTATACTTAAAACCTTCCTCAAAAAAGTGAACTTAGCCAAAAAATTGTTGATTAAAACCAAAAACTATCTATAAAAATTAGACCTTACTATTTCCCTCTTTTTCCTTCTTTTAAAAATTATGAAAACAGCATTAATCTCAGGAATTTCCGGTCAAGATGGTTCCTACTTAGCTAAATTATTATTAGAAAAAGGTTACAACGTTTGTGGAACTTCTAGAGATGCCCAAATATCTACTTTTAACAACTTATCTTGTTTAGGTATTCGTGACCAAGTAAAGTTAGACTCCATGTCTTTAAATGACTTTAGAAGTGTCTTACAAATATTAACCAAATATCAACCAGATGAAATTTATAATCTAGCTGGTCAAAGTTCAGTAGGTCTATCTTTTCAGCAACCTGTAGAAACATTAGAAAGTATTGCTACTGGTACCTTAAACTTATTAGAAGCAATTCGTTTTACTGGAGCAAAAATTAAATTTTATAATGCTAGTTCTAGTGAATGTTTTGGTGATACAGGTGGTCAACCTGCTACAGAAATTACTCCATTTCGCCCTAGAAGTCCTTATGCTGTTGCTAAATCTGCAGCTTTTTGGGAGGTAGCAAATTATCGAGAAGCTTATAATTTATTTGCTTGTTCTGGTATTTTATTTAATCACGAATCTCCCCTCAGACCTCAACGTTTTGTTACTCAAAAAATTGTCTCAGTTGTTTGTAAAGTTGCTAAAGGTAGTAAGGAGAAATTACATTTAGGGAATATTTCAGTAGAAAGAGATTGGGGTTGGGCACCAGAATATGTAAAAGCAATGTTTTTACTATTGCAGCAAGATGAAGCAGATGATTATGTAATTGCCACTGGAGAAACTTATTCTTTGCAGGATTTTGTATTAGAAGCTTTTACTTCTGTAGGATTAAATTGGCAGGATCATGTAGAGGTAGATAAAAGTTTATATCGCCCTACTGATATTTCTGTTAGTAAGGCCAATCCAATTAAAGCAGAACAAAAATTAGGATGGAAAGCAAATTATAAAATGCCAGATGTTGTACGGATGATGGTTAAGAATAGAATGGCAAATTTGGAAATTATTGGAAGTAGTAATAAATAAAATAATAAGCGCAACAAATGCGCATATTTTTAGCAATCTGTAAAAAAAATTATTGTCAGCATATAATTGTTATCTTTCGTTAATTTTGCCAATATTTCTATTATGATAATTATGTAGCTTTACAAAAGTTTATAAAATGAACGTAATTACATCAAACCCAACTTCAGAAAATCAGCTAGATAAGTATACCTGGAAGTGGAAAGGCCATAAAATCCAATATACCATTATGGGAACTGGACAACCTTTACTATTAATTCATGGCTTTGGTGCATCTATAAGTCACTGGCGTAATAATATCCCTTCCCTTGCTAAAGTTGGTTACCAAGTATTTGCCCTCGACTTACTAGGATTTGGAGCATCTTCGAAGCCTCCCATTGATTATTCAATGGAACTCTGGCAACAACTAATATACGACTTCTGGAGCGAACATATTCACCAACCCACTGTCTTTGTCGGCAATTCAATAGGTGCATTACTTAGCCTAATGATACTAGCAAATCACCCAGAAATTTCCACAGGAGGAATTCTTATAAATTGTGCAGGAGGTTTAAACCATCGACCTCAAGAATTAAATCTGGCCCTAAGATTAATCATGGGGACGTTTACTAAGTTATTAAGCTTCCCAGCTCTAGGATCATTTATTTTTAATCAAGTTCGTCAAAAAAATCGTATCCGCAATACTCTCAAACAAGTCTATATGAATAAAGAAGCTGTCACAGAAGAATTAGTAGAAATAATCCATCGTCCATCTTGCGATGCTGGAGCGCAAAAAGTTTTTGCCTCAATTCTTACCGCACCTGCTGGACCTCATCCCTCAGAATTATTACCAAAAATTCAAGCACCATTGTTAGTTATCTGGGGAGAAAATGATCCTTGGACACCAATATCTGGTGCCAAAATTTATCAAGACTTAGCAGATAAAGGTGGATATATTCAATTTGAGCCCATACCAAACACAGGCCATTGTGCCCATGATGAAAGGCCCACAATAGTTAACTCTTTGATTTTAGATTGGTTAGCTCAACATTGACATCCTTCCCGGCCTAAAGGCACCGGGTTTCAGACCGAGCCGTAGCTCCTCGGCGGCGGGTTTACGTCTCACAGGCTGCCGCTACTTTGGCAGTAAGTCATGCACTTGCCGATCCGTCCGTTTTTTGTCTCGGATTGCCGACCCGCGACTAATATATTTCCTGTGAACTAAAAACCATGATAACATGACCTGTGAAAAAAAATCAACTAAAAAGTAGCCCTAGAAGGGCAAGGCTTTAAGCCCAATTTTTCGGTAAAAATTTCAATGTACAAGACTTTCAAGCTTAATAAAATAAATATTAAAAGTAGTGACAAAACTAACTTAGTGAGTTACAATAGGGATTATGTGAGGAGTGAAGATTAGCAAGAGCATCGAGACGAAACACGGCCAGTCTTCGATGCTCTTTGCTAAATAATAAATCCTTTAAAAATATTGAGTGAAGTTAAAACATTATTTTTGTGTCATTTCTCTTTTTAAGTAGTGTTAAGGAGTCTGAAAAAGCGGTCGTTTCTAGCGGCCGCTTTTTTTTAAACTTCAATTTGATGAATTTTAATACATCATTTATTGGGGATTATAACTTTCTAACTCTGTTGGCATCCAGTCGGTAGTAATATATATGTGTCCTAACTCTTTGCTCTGATAACTTCTTTTAGCAAATCGCCACCCAGGCTCAAGAACGATCTTTGCAAATCCATTTGCCAAACCGTAAGTTCTACCAATAAGTAGTCGTGGTGCATTAGAATCGACACGGGAAATGCCCATTAATCGTATATCACCCCCACTCATTTGTAAAGAAAGAGCATAGTCAAGAGCTAGATCGATACCCGCCATTCGGATAGAATAACCATTACTATCAGTAGCACGCCCACAAATACCTGTAAAATCAAAATTTAGTAATAGGGGTTCGACCAATGTAGGACGATCGCCATTTTCACTCCAACATTGTCTAGCATCTGTTTTTTGCTCTAAGATTAGCAGTTGTGGGCCTAAAACACGGGGAACTGCAATTGCAACATATCTAGATTGCTCAACTTCTTTTTGGTCAAAGAAATTTGCCTTTGCGGGAATTATAGAAGATAAAGTCAATAATCCTAAAGTTGTAAGTGCAGCTATAGACTGCTTGAAATAAGTTTTCATCCGTCTTACTCTGTCTGGTTTTGTTATTTTCAAGTATTTTTTGGCCTCCTCTGGAGCCTTAAATTACGGAGACTCCTGCTCAGCTTTGGCTCCTTAGTGGGTATGACGTCTCACAGGCTGCTGCTACTTTCAGTAGTAGTCTTATGCCTGCCTCCACGCCCATTCAGTGTCTCGAACTGCCGGCCCGCGACTACACGACTAATATATCTCTCCAAAAATGCCGATTTTGGAATTGCAGGGTGAAGGTGAGAATCTTTTCTGGAAATGCCTAATATATTCATTTATGGCTGCATTCTCATCTTTATCCTTTTTGCCAACATCGTTAGAACACTCCCACTCTCGCGCCTGAAGGTCTAATTTTCTACTTTTCAAACCACAGCGTGAGCAAATTTGACTTGCTGTTTCCCAGGGGCTAATAACACTCTACAACCCCAATTGTACTTTTCTACCTTTCCTTCTAAATAGGGCTTGGTGAAAAAGTATTTTTTAGGAGTAGAGAACCCTTCACGGGGGTATGTTTTTAACAAAGGGATAAGTAACTACTTTTATTCAGTATAAAGCCTCAACAAAAGTATGCTTGTTTATGCAAAAAGTTGGTCAAAATTTCCTTTCATAATTCCCCCTCTCCCCGCATTTCCCACATCCAAGGGCATAACTATAAAAAACATACCTTATTTATTTCAATTTCTTATTTCAATTTCAAATTATGATTGCATTGGTAATGCAGAGGAAAAAGATGGAAAAAGCAACATTATTTCAACTAAAAGAAACTAATTCTCCTACAATTCACAGATTCTAACCGGAGTCATCCAAAATCATTTATAAATTTTTACCGTCATTTTCCTTACTAATTATTTCTTGTTTCACCCACTCTTGTTGTTTGTTGTCCTGAGCTTTAATCCTTAATTTAACTGAGTTGGCATGAGAAGGTAAACCCTCAACTGTGGCCAATACATTAATAGAAGAACCAACCTTTTGCAAAGCAGTAGGAGAATATTGAATCAAACTAGAATGCTTCATAAAAGTTTCTACCCCCAGTGCTGAAGCATAACGAGCAGCACCAGAAGTAGGCAAAGTATGATTTGGCCCAGCTAAATAGTCTCCCACAGCTTCCGGAGTGGAATAACCAAGGAAAATAGCACCAGCATGGCGAATATTTTCTAATATTTCCCAAGGATCTGAAACTTCCAGTTCCAAGTGTTCTGGAGCAAATTGATTAGAAAGTTCAACTGCAGTTTCCAGAGATGGGACAACAACTACCAAACCATAATGGGCGATCGCTTTTTCTGTCAAAAGACGACGCGGATGATCCAGGAGTTGTCGTTCGACCTCTCGCACCACCTGATCTGCTAGTGCTGCATCTGTAGTTAATAAAATAGCCGCAGCCAAAGAATCATGTTCTGCTTGAGCCAACATATCTGCTGCCAGATAAACTGGATTAGCCTCAGAATCTGCAATAATCAATATTTCTGAAGGCCCAGCCAAAGAATCAATACCCACTGTACCATACACAATTTTTTTTGCCAAAGTTACATAGATATTACCAGGCCCAGTAATCACATCCACTTTTGGTATAGTTTCTGTACCATAAGCCAGAGCAGCTATTGCTTGGGCACCTCCGATTCGATAAATTTCTTGAATACCTGCTTCTTGGGCGGCCACTAGTACCGCAGGATTAATTTTTTTTCCTTGAGCAGGAGGTGTAACCATAAAAATCTTGGGGACTTTAGCCACTTGAGCAGGAATAGCATTCATCAGAACCGTACTAGGATATGAAGCTTGACCACCAGGAACGTAAAGTCCAGCTCTATCAACAGAAGTATAACGTTTACCCAAGACCACTTCATCATCACCAAACTGCACCCAGGACTTAGGAACTCGTTGTTGATGAAAAGCTTCTATCTGTTTAGCAGCCAAACGAATGGAACTTAAGAAGTCCTTATTGACTTGCTGATAGGCTGCATCTAACTCAGAACCACTTATCTTTAACTCTTCCGTAGTCAAGGTGACATGGTCAAACTTAGCAGTATAGTGTAATAGAGCTTCATCACCTTTTTCTCTAACGGAGCGTAAAATTTCTCGCACCGTAGTTTCTTTATTAATAGCCATATCATTGTGGGTACGCTCTGTGATCCGTTTTAATTCAGCTTGTGCCTCAACCCACTGAGTAATTATTCGCAGCATAGAGATTAGGAATGCCAACTAAAAAATAAAGTTCGCCAGTAGAGGGTAGTTTTAGAACCAAAAGAAGTAGGATCAATATTAAAACTATCTGTTTATGATGTTCAATACTGAACTAATGAGAAATAAAATTTCCTTTCATTGTCAATTGTCTTGTAATAACCCTGATTTGATCTAGGAGTAAAACTAAAACAATTCTTTCAGTTTCCAAATTACCCATTACTTTTTGTTATAGCGTGAAGTCATAACACTGGCATCTTTAATACTTTTAAGATTTACCCAGGTTTGCACCCAATTTCTAGGGTAAATCCCCGAAAAAGATAAACAAGAAAAAGAAATAAAATCTACGTCTTTTCCTTCTGGAAATTATTAACAGCTTAAGAACTAAGGAATCGACAAAAGGCATAGGTTGAGAGTTAACCTCTAGGGGCGTAAGATAGATTTAAAGAAGAATGGCCCTCATTCGTTATTGCTTTACCTCCCTCAAGCCGAAAAGTACATTGTCACAACGGTAATTATATAGACAAGCAAGATATTACGATTTATGCTAGAGTTAAGTGGTGTATTTTGGGTTTGATGAAAATACTAAAAAACACCTTGCATGCTGACAAAGTAAGTGTTATTATATAACGATATTTTCTATGGTTAACTAGTATTAACTAAGGGCCCTTGAATTCTGTGCGACATGAAAGGCATCAGGAGAATGTCAAAATTTATGAATCTAGATAAAAGTAAACTATGGCCAATATTAAATCTGCTATTAAACGTATCCAAGTTGCTGAAAGGAACCGTCTGCGGAACAAAAGTTATAAATCTGCAGTTAGAACTTTGATAAAAAAATACTTCACTGCTGTTGAAAATTATGCCTCCAATCCCACAGAGGAATTAAAAATAGAAGTTAAACAGCAAATGTCCAAAGCTTACAGCAAGATAGATAAAGCTGTGAAATGTGGTGTTTTACATAAAAATAATGGTTCTCGCAAAAAGGCTAGGTTAGTAAGATTTTACCGAAAAATTGAATCTAAAGCCTCTCCATTCTAGGGCAATATATTAATTGATTAAGCGAGACGACATAGGCTTGTAATACTATTTAGCAAATTGGCTATCTAAGACATTAAAACCCACATACCGCAGGTCAAAATCTAGTATATTAGGATGTCTGTTTACAGCCTCGTCTAAAAATAACTATGGAATTTATATATAATATAACTTAATATTACAGAGACTGTTAGTATTAATTATGAATAATAGATAGAGGCTGAAATCTAGATTCTTTGTCAAAGAGCATCTTGAATATGCCTAAAGACTGAGTCTGGGTTAAAAAGATGTGGAGGCAAGAGTAAGACTACTGCCAAAGCATTAGCACCTAACATTTAGTGGGGCTTTGCCCTAGCAAAACGTAAGAGCTACGGCTTAGTAGTAATCTCCGCGGCTTCAAAACAGAGAGGATGTCAAAAAAGAAAAAGAAATTGTTTCATTCTAAATTATTAAAGAGACAAGGAAAGATTTTCTATATAAAGTATCCAGTAGAATAATTAGTGAGAACTAAACAATTGTTTGAGAAGTTTTGAATGTTTGATGTTTCAAGAATGATTAAAAATTGGAAATTATCCAGATCTGTTTCTGAAATACCGATGGTGAACATTCAAAACATTTTTAGAGGATAAAGCAGAAAAATACAGTTGCGGTTAAAGAACTTTCTTTTATGGTTCTATTTACTAGTTATGTTCCTATGTGTTTATAACTATGGCCTGAATATGGTTAATGAAGCTAAAGGCATGATTAAAAATAAACTAAGGTAATTAGGTAAATTAACTATAAAATCCATAAAATCCAAATGCAGCTAATTGATACTCACGTCCACATCAACTTTGATGTATTTAATTCTGACTTGGAAGAGATCCGTAAACGTTGGGAAGAAGCAGGAGTAGTTCACCTAGTTCACTCCTGTGTCGAACCAGAAGAGTTGCTTTCTATAAGAGCCATAGCAGATCGCTTTCCAGAAATTTCTTATGCAGTTGGCTTACATCCCTTAGATGCTCATAAGTGGACATCTACTACTGCTAATCAAATTCAAAAATTTGCTGCTTCTGACCCTAGAATAGTAGCTATAGGTGAAACAGGATTAGATTTTTACAAAGCAGAGGATCAAAAACAACAAAAATTTGTTTTTGAACAACAACTAACTATAGCCCAACAACTTAACAAGCCATTGATTATTCATTGTCGTGATGCAGCTAACTCAATGGCAGAAATTTTGTATAGTTTTGAAAAAAATCACAAGCTTGTTAGAGGGGTTATGCACTGCTGGGGAGGTAATCCAGAAGAAACTAAAATGTTCTTAGACCTAGGATTTTATATTAGTTTTAGTGGAATTGTGACATTTAAAAATGCTTTACAAATTCAAGAATCAGCTAAGATGGTACCTGATGATCGCCTGTTAGTAGAAACAGATTGTCCTTTTCTCGCACCAGTGCCAAAGCGGGGCAAACGCAACGAACCTGCTTATGTAAAATATGTGGCCGAAAAAGTTGCTGAACTGAGAGGTGTAACATTAGAAAATCTAGCAGTACAAACTAGTAAAAATGCTTGTAAATTGTTTGGCTTTTCTATTCGTTTTTAATAACCTGGCTCTACTTATTTTCAAGGAGTAGGTTAATGATTTAATTGAAACTACATTATTGGCACATGAATTTTAAACTAGATTACGATTCTTTATACTAGCTAAAAGACTTTTATACTCTCTTGTAGCGGACTGCTTGCCAGATTTAAATTTTTAATCAATTATAATTTTAGATCTGAAAATGTAAGTGCTATATAGTAGAGATGCTCAAGATAGATATTTACAGAAATTACCATTCTAACCTGCTTTTCCGGGACATATATTAAGATGTGTTATTTATTGCTAGAACAATGTACATTTTTTTTGCTAAATTTGTTGGTGTTAATCTATAAAAACATTAATTTAGCAAGCATATTTATTATCCTAAGAGGGTATCTGTAAATAAAATATTAAATCCTTGTGTAAGGTTAATTAGGCACAGATTAATAGTTAAACTTAATATTTTGGTGTGATTTGCCGTAACCCAGCAATAATCAATCTTACTGCAGTTCTTAAGATTTATTTTATAGACACCCTCTAAACAAAGCTATCAAATAATATCGTTATACCAATTAACTTTTATATATCACAAATAGTTTCGAACTTTAAATATCAAATAATTTCCTGAAGCTACTATATAGTAAAATTTTTGATTCGTAATCACCAATATTATATGGCAATCCTTAACCAGTCGTGGGAAAACAATTTTCTACAAGAAAAAAACTAGGTTATACATATTCTCGTAAATCGAATCGTTCTTGATTGCTATATCAAGTAATATAAATAGCAAACTTTATCAGATAATTATTTTTAATTTTTCTGATTTTCAACAAACTACTAGCCTTTTTTATATAAATAAGTTTAAAACATTAAATAAATATTTGTATCCCTCAGCAATTTAGAGAGTATAGCAAAGATATTTTTAATGTTTTTAGTACAAAAAAAGGATAAATTTCTAATAAGCTGAGAATATAAAAAAAATAATAGAAATAGACATGAGTAACCTATGGAAAATTTACACGAACAACATTATCCCTAAAACAATTATGATGGTGAAACGAGTAGTAAAGTATGAGTTTTAATCAGGTAAAAGATACTATATAATTACTAGAAAAGAACTTAGTTGTGAAAAATTCACTTGTCTATAGACTTTATCAACATACAGCAGATTTTATCTCAGTGAGTTATAGCTGTTGCAGGTTAGATGCCCAGATGCCCATGCTAGAAAGGTTTTATTATTAATATTGTTGTCTCACATACTCTGAATCTGCTTTCACAAATTAATTTGTGGAATATTAACCCACAATCTTTTTTACTACAAATAAAACTTACCCATAAGGAACTGTTCTCCTACTAGGATACTCAAGAATGACTTATCAAAAATTAAACGTTAACACTTACAGTAACCTGCAAATTTTCAATATGCCTGATCTGATAGAAATTCAGAGGTCTAGTTTTCGCTGGTTCCTAGAGTATGGACTCATAGAAGAACTAGAAAGCTATTCTCCAATTACAGATTATACAGGTAAGCTAGAGCTCCACTTTATTGCTAAAAACTATAAACTAAAACAACCAAAATATAGTGTAGAAGAATCGAAACGCCGAGACAGCAGTTATGCAGTACAAATGTATGTTCCCACTCGCTTAATTAATAAGGAAACTGGGGAAATCAAAGAACAAGAAGTATTTATTGGAGACTTACCCCTAATGACAGACAGGGGAACATTTATTATCAATGGAGCTGAAAGGGTAATTGTTAATCAAATAGTTCGCTCTCCAGGGGTTTATTACAAATCTGAGACTGACAAGAGTGGCCGACGAACATATAATGCTAGTTTAATTCCTAACCGGGGTGCATGGCTAAAATTTGAGACAGATAAACATGATTTAGTTTGGGTTAGAATAGATAAAACCCGCAAACTTTCTGCCCAGATATTACTTAAGGCCTTGGGATTAGGAGATAGTGAAATTTTTGACTCCTTTAGACATCCTGATTATTTTCAAAAAACCATAGAAAAAGAAGGACAGTATGGAGAAGAAGAAGCCTTATTAGAACTGTATCGGAAACTACGCCCTGGGGAACCACCTACCATAGCTGGTGGAGAACAACTACTCCAAAGTCGATTTTTTGACCAAAAAAGATATGACTTAGGGCAAGTAGGACGATATAAACTCAATAACAAACTAAGGTTAAATTTACCAAACACATTACGAGTATTAACCAAAGAAGACATATTAGCTTCGGTTGACTATTTAATTAATTTAGAGTATGACATTGGTCAGACAGATGATATTGACCACCTAGGAAACCGACGAGTCAGAAGTGTAGGAGAATTACTGCAAAATCAAATTAGAGTGGGGTTAAACCGTTTAGAGCGAATTATTCGGGAGCGAATGACTGTATCTGAAGCAGAGACATTAACTCCAACATCACTGGTTAACCCAAAACCATTGGTAGCAGCTATTAAAGAATTCTTTGGTTCATCTCAGTTGTCCCAATTTATGGATCAAACGAACCCATTAGCGGAACTGACTCACAAAAGACGAATATCAGCTTTGGGACCTGGAGGGTTAACGAGAGAAAGAGCTGGATTTGCTGTCCGAGATATCCATCCTTCTCACTATGGCAGGATTTGCCCTATTGAAACTCCCGAAGGCCCAAATGCTGGATTAATTGGTTCTTTGGCTAACCATGCTAAGGTCAATAGCTATGGATTCATAGAAACTCCCTATTATCCGGTAGAAAATGGTCGAGTGTTGCGTGATCGCACTCCCATATACATGACCGCAGATGCAGAGGATGATTTGCGAGTAGCACCAGGGGATATTATGACTGATGCGGAAGGGAAAATTTTGGGGGATATTGTAGCAGTACGTTACCGACAAGACTTTACTACTACTACTCCTCAACAAGTAGATTATGTAGCAGTTTCCCCTGTGCAGGTGGTTTCTGTGGCTACATCATTAATTCCTTTTTTGGAACATGATGATGCTAACAGAGCGCTTATGGGTTCTAATATGCAGCGACAGGCAGTACCATTGTTAAACCCGGACAGACCTCTAGTGGGAACAGGTTTAGAACCTCAAGCTGCCCGGGACTCTGGTATGGTCGTTGTTACTCCGACAGATGGGGAAATTAGCTATGTGGATTCAACTAAGATATCTGTTATTGATAAGGAAGGCAAACAGATAGATTATCCACTATGTAAATATCAACGGTCTAACCAAGATACTTGCTTAAACCAAAGACCTCTGGTTTTTGAGGGAGACTACGTAGTTGCAGGTCAGGTATTAGCTGATGGTTCTTCCACTGAAGGCGCTGAGTTGGCTTTAGGGCAAAATGTTTTAGTATCTTATATGCCTTGGGAAGGTTATAATTATGAAGATGCGATTCTGATTAGCGAGCGCTTAGTATATGATGATGTTTATACGTCTATTCATATTGAAAAGTTTGAAATTGAGGCTCGACAGACAAAGTTAG
>JAKQYG010000170.1:0-5297 GCA_023356515.1 Trichodesmium sp. MAG_R04
TTCCTCATTTTCTAACTTTTTATTAATAATTCTTCGGAGGCGATCGCTACCGCTTTCTATAGCAATTGTAATTGACTTTGTATCTCGATTAGCTAAAATTTTTGCCAGCTTTTCTGTCACAGTATTTGTTCTAACCGATGCAATACTCAACCGAATATCATCATATTTTGATTGGGATAAATAATCTAATAAACTTTCAAATTCAGGATGTTGAGTTACCGAAGCACCCAATAAACCCAAACGTTTTGTCACACTTAATCCCCTGGCGATCGCTGGAATTAGAGACCCCTCTAAACTAGCACTTCTAAAGGGCAAAGTTAGATAACTTGCCAAGCAAAAACGACACATTTCGGGGCAACTTCTCACCACTTCTACCATAAAAATATTTTCCCAAGCCGCCTTTTCAGTAACAACAGTAGAAGCAGATAAAGTATTACCTCTATAAGTTTGTTTTTGTACCACAGCAGGAATATCTTTATCTATAGGTTCAATAGATTTAATAGCACCATTGATACCTTCATAAGTTACTTCATAAAGACTAGGAATATAAACCCCAGGTACTTGAGATAAATGTTTTAATTGTACTTGTTTTTCAGCACCCCTAACTTCCTTATAAGCTTCAATAAAATATCCCAATAAATTTTCCCCATCCCCCAGTAAAATAACATCAAAAAAATCAGCAAAAGGTTCTGGATTAGCTGTTAAAACAGGTCCACCACCAAATATTATAGGATAATTTTTTGCCCAACGATTTTTAGCTCTAATAGGAATTTCTAAACACTCCAGAATATTGAAAATATTAACATAATCAAGTTCCCAGGAAAGAGAAAAACCGAATAATTCTGCTTGTTTTGGGAGAGGTTCATTAATATCAGTAAATAAGCGACTAACTTGTATATCAGAACGCATAGCTAAAGTAGCCCAAATAACCTGATAACCAAGGCTAGTTATTCCTACACTATATTCATTTGGAAAAGCAAAAATAATAGGTATAGCATTAGACTCAGGGATAGCTGGAGTAAAGAGTAAGCTTTCAGTATTAAATAGATTATTAGACACATTTAAACAGTTATTAGTTATTAGTTATAATACCAGTTTTAAAAAATACTGCTACACTAACTTTTTTTGTAGCTAGAGAATACCTAGATTTTGTCATGTAGGAAAATTACAACAAATTCCCAGTGCAGGTATCTTGCCCAGGATAGATGTACCTCGCCAAGGTAGAATTCGCTGTAAATAAATAGCATTTTTTTCCCTATTCTCTACTCCCTAATCCCTAAAATATTTGTTGAATTTCGTATAATTTATCAGATATAGCAATCCTATTCTATTCATTTCAAAAATCTTGCAACTTTTTGAGAATCAGATTAAGGGCGAACTTAATAGCTTGTTTTTATCATTACGATTTAGCTAATTAAGTTTTCAGTAAAATCTATCAAACTACTTGTGAATTTAGCTTTTGATCATTGGCTGAACTTTTTT
Source organism: Trichodesmium sp. MAG_R04 (assembly GCA_023356515.1). Classification (GTDB taxonomy): domain Bacteria; phylum Cyanobacteriota; class Cyanobacteriia; order Cyanobacteriales; family Microcoleaceae; genus Trichodesmium. The sequence goes on from JAKQYG010000170.1 coordinate 1,483, forward strand.
GTGTGCCAACTGTCAAGGATTTTGCGATCCTGGCGATCGCCTATAACTCCATTACTCAAAAAAAACTCACAGAAAATAGCAATTTCAGCAAAGTGTAAATTAGAAATAGGTCTAATATTAAGCGCAACTTCATAGAGTATTGGTATAACCCCTCCGGTGAAAGCAGTAGGGGCGTTTCATGCAACGTCCCTACATAGGAACAGGGAATGTACCCACCCCTATACTGCCAGGTCCCTTGTTTTGGTACCATGGGAGCACCCAAAATCCTAGCTTTTTGAGGTAGATTCACCAAACAAAAATCTAGTACTTTTTGCAAAACAAATCAGGTTAAAACCTTTATCTACTAAAGCTTCAAGAATTAATCAATAAGCCCTAAGTATAAGTATTCAACAGGACATAATACAATGGCTGTCAAACAAGTTCAAATTATTGGCAAATAAGCTAGCAATTCCCGACACATACTCTGCCCACAATTCCCATCCATCGATCATTACTACCAATTACCCTTATTGCACTTGGTACGGCTGAGATGAATGGTGCAGATTGATTTTCAGATCGCCCTTTTGATCACGAACATAACCAAAAGTGTATTCTACCTTCATCTCGGTACCGTCTGTTTTGGTGAAAAAATACTCACCCATCGAGATAGCCGTATTACAGTAGGTAACAATTCCTTCATTCTCAAAGCGCACCTTGCCATAGGACGCAAGAGCAAAACCTTTATCTTCAGTGATAATGCCACCGACAAAATAAGACAAAGCTTCTTTCTCTGTACCTCTGAAAGGAACATTGCTGGCCAATGTTGGTTTGAACAAAACCTTGCCAAGATCATAAGCATAAAGCCTGTCCAGAGTGCTTTGTGCTTCAGCTTCTGCTGCTGCTTTGTTTTCTGCTGCCTTACCAATTTTGACAATAGCGTCACCCCAGCTTTTCTGTGCAGCTAGAACATCATTTTCTGTGACAGGATTTTCACATTTTGTAGCCTGTACAATGAGTGTAGATGGAAGGTCCGTGTGGCCAGCCATTGTGGGCAATGAAATAGTTGCAAGAATCCCTGCTAGTAGTCCTAAGCCTGTTACTGAGTTCATAGTAGATGGTAATATAACTTCTCTGATTTTATTATAAATGTTTTTAGTCTTTAAAAATAGTAGTTATAACTTTAATTTTGTTAAAATACACAGCCACTCCATTTCCTTCTTTATTACTTGTTGAATAGACTCCTATATCAGAAGATTTGTAGGGATAGAAATTATCTCTGAAACTATGTACCTTCTGCCCATTAATAAATCCTGTAATTAAATTACCTTCAGTAACCACTCTTAATGTATTAATATTATTACCCTGTATTATTGAACTATGCTTCTTTCTGTTTACGTGATGTTTCCAATTTTTTTTTGACCGTTTTCCAATGGAAAAATGGCCATTACTTGTAATAAATAAATAATAACAATTTAGAACTTTAGTTTCTTGAATTGTAGTAAGTATTCCGTAAAGACAGCTATTAGGACCATTCACCTTTTTGACATCTAGAGAGTAATCAGATTTGAAAATGTTATAAGGTGAATAATTTGTATTCCAAACACTCCATTCACCCCAGTTAGGTTTTGAAACTTGCTGAAATAAACTGTCATCTTGAAACTTGGCAAATTTACTCATTGGTGACCAAAGTGATGACGGCTTAATAAGACTTTCATCAATTATAGTCTTTTCAAGAATTGAAGGTATTGATTTTTTAACTTGCCTAAATCGTAAGTTTGTTTTTTCTTCTATAATTTCAAAGTCATTTGCATTACAAACCTCACAATTACTAGGTTGTGACAGTTGAACATATTCGTGACTACATTCGTTACACTTATAAACAGGCATTTAGAATAATATAATTAGCTTGAATTTTATATATAGTATATAGATAGATAATTCTATAAATTTGGTTATAAATATTTAACTCTTTTTACGAAAGTTAAATTTAATTCTACCAGATTTTGAATAATTTCCTTTTACTTTTGACTTTTCCAAGTTAGTTGTTTTGAGGTTAGCGTTGATTCGACTACCTTTAGATGATTTTTTTGTTTCTTCTGATAGATAAATCTTTGGATAAAATTTGATTGATTTTCCACTACAGATAGCTTTTAAATTCTCATGAACTTCATTGATTGATATTCGTATATGTGGGTCCAAAATTAACATTTTTTCAATTAACTCAAAAATTTTTTTTTCTATTAGCTTTTCCTCTTCTGTGCTGCTCAAAAAGATTCTTGGTAATTCCAGTTTTTCTTTATTAAGCAAAGCTTCATAGGGATAATTGTGCTTATCAGAAAAACTAGGCAATCTTCCAGTCCAATACTGACAAAATACTAATCCTAAAGAGAATACATCAGATTTTTGAGTAGGTGGTAATTCTGCACCATGAGTATTAATATGCTTGCCAAATTCGGGAGAGAAATAAAGGGGGTCTCCTACTAATTCCTCAAGAGGTGTTGAATAACCTTTAATAATACTACTATCGAAGTCAATTATCTTAGCAATTAATTTTTCTTTCCACTCTTGAATTAAGATGTTATCTGGCTTTAAATCTAAATGAATAATACCATTGTTGTGTAAAATCTTTAAAGCACCTGCTGAGGTCAGCATTATAAATAATCGGTTTTTCCAATCAAGGTTATAAATTTCGTTAGATAAATTGCTAGTATCAACTTTTTGGGATACCTTAAAATAATGACTGCCAAATTCATTCCCATACTTAAAAAAATCCGTAGTTTTTACAACTAGACCACCATCACCACAAGATTTTAGGGCTTGCATCATCCCTAAATGTTTCCTTTCAAATTCTTGACATTTACTTTTTTTCTTTTGTTTTCTCTTTTTGCTTCCTGGTGCTTTTACTTCAGGATATACCGGGTTGAGAAATTTTTTGATGAAATATTGTTTACCATTATATTCAGCAAAACCCCATTGACCTTGACCACCATTAGTATTATCAAAATCACGAGTAATAATATATTTACCAATTTTGTCACCTTTTTTATAAGTCATTTTTTCCTCTTAGTGAGACTTGAACAAAATAGAGCCAGAGGACAAGCTCAAATATAGATGGAGAAAGACTGTCATATCAAAAGAGTATAAATTCTGAATAAGCAAGGTTTATAGGCATTTTCAGGACATTTTGTAATCTCTTTGTCTAGGCTGACTTTGATTCATTTAGGACTATTATGGGAATAATTTTAAATGTTATTGAACCTGCTTGTATAAATTTTTCCCACAATTTTAATATCAATTATATCAAATTTCAGAGATCATTAAATATGCTCTTGCCCATCTTCTTTAAGCTTTTCTTCATCTCCCCTAGACTTCATCTGCTTGATCCCAAGAACAAAGATAGCCTATAAACTAGGTTTAGTATCATCTTCTTTGATTTCATTTTGACGAAAAATTTCTTCCCCACCTTTTTTGTTGGAGAGTTCTTTTTCTGCCAAGTTTTCTTTATTTTGGGCCTCATCCTCCCTTGAATAACTACTAAATTCTTCCTCAAAAGTTTCCGTAGGCTCAATTTCTTCCTCTATTAAATAACTACTAGATTCTCCCTCAAAAGTTTCCGTAAGCTCAATTTCTTCCTCTATTAAATAACTACTAGATTCTCCCTCAAAAGTTTCCGTAGGCTCAATTTCTTCCTCTATTAAATAACTACTAGATTCTCCCTCAAAAGTTTCCGTAGGCTCAATTTCTTCCTCTATTAAATAACTACTAGATTCTCCCTCAAAAGTTTCCGTAAGCTCAATTTCTTCCTCTATTAAATAACTACTAGATTCTCCCTCAAA
>JAKQYG010000170.1:5397-8162 GCA_023356515.1 Trichodesmium sp. MAG_R04
TTCCGTAGGCTCAATTTCTTCCTCTATTAAATAACTACTAGATTCTCCCTCAAAAGTTTCCGTAGGCTCAATTTCTTCCTCTATTAAATAACTACTAGATTCTCCCTCAAAAGTTTCCGTAGGCTCAATTTCTTCCTCTGTTAAATAACTACTAGATTCTCCCTCAAAAGTTTCTATAGGCTCAGTTTTTTCCTCTAAATTAGATAAATATACATCGTTAGCTTTGACCTCTTTAGCATCTGCAAAGTCTTCAAATTTTGCTTCTTCTAGTAGATTTTCATAATTATTTCGATATTGCCCCCACATTTTTTTTAGCTCATCACTACTACTTTTATTGTGAATATAGTAATTTTTATATAGATGGTCTAAACGTGGTTTATAAGCAGTATGAAAATCCTTAAATTCTAGCTTATCCTTTCCTAAAGAACAAAGCAAAAGAGTGACATCATCATACTTATTATTTTTATAAAAATTAGTTAGTAAACTTTGCCATTCTTCCATAGAATTAGATTCTATTAAGGTTTTTAGTAAAAGTTTTTCAAACTCCCAAGGAGCAGGTAAATACTGAAAACATCCATCAGTACAAGCCAAAATAAAACCTTCTTCAGGCAACTCAAATGCTTTGTAATTAATTTCCCAATCTATTTCTGGATCTGCTGTTAAAAACTTAGACATAGGTAGATCTTGGTAGATAACTTCTAAAGCATCCTTACTTTCTTTTAAATCATCTTTAGTTAACTGCTTTAATCCTTGATGAGGTTGCAAATAATAAATACGAGAGTCTCCCATCCACGCTATTTGAACTAAATATTTTTGATCATCAGTTAATTTCTTAAAAAGACTAGCAACCCCTATAGTAGAACATAATCTTTTAGAGGCTAATTTCCCTCTAATTCTGGAAACGGGAAGATTTTTTTCAGCAAACTCTTTAAGCATTTGACAAGTCTTAACTTTAATTTCCAAAGCCCGGTCTTGATCTAAATTACCCTGTGATTCTGTTAATATATCCTTAGTAATTTCGGCAGCTTTCCTAGAAGCAATCCTTCCCCCTTTTTCTTCAGCAGTACCTACACTTCTTCCCCCTAAACCATCAAAAACTCCTATTACAACTGCTTGCTCATAGTCCTCTACAATTTGAAAGTCTTCACCTTGACCGAATTTATTATCTAAGCTGATAACTAAAATTTGCTCTTTATGCATCAGTTTTTATATATGAAACTAAATATATTTTTCCCTTCTTATTAAGTACTTTTAAATTAGAAAATATGTGGTAGTAATATTTCAGTTACTACCATCATAATTATCATAATTATTGCTATAACAAATAAATATTTTTTAGATACTGTTAATAATTGCTGCTATAATCTCCTCATTTTCAAATTCTCTTAGACCTTCTCCAGCCTTAGACGGATAATGAATAGTCTGCTCCCAAGAACTGGCAATCATTGTCCAAGGAGTAGCATCTGGGGCAAATAAAAGTAATCTTTTGGCTGAATCTGACATTTCTGACCATAAATCTGTTAATTCATCAAAATTTTTAGGAATATCATTAGGATAATGACTAGGTTTTGGTTCTTTTTCTAAAGAGTGAGCGCTCGCATCAGTATAAAAAACTACAACATGGCGCTGTTTAGCAAAGTTTGCCCCCTTTTCCCATTCTGAATTTAAAGCGATCGCTAAAGCTTCTAGACCATTTTCTGGCTCATCCCCTCCACCTTTCGCATGAATCAAAGATACAAAATCAGCATATTCAGAAGATTGTTCCCTCAAATCAAAAAATTCAGAACTTACCATTACCTCCTCAGGTTTATCTGCCCAATAATCACGGAAAAGAATTACTTTAGCTCGAATTTGATCTACATTTTTTTGCCTCTCCTGCATCCTGTTTTCTAGATCTTTGTAAAAACTAAGAGCACTTGACTTTACTAAATCAATAACAGGAGTCATTGAACCTGTGCCATCAATACATATTATTAAATCAACTGCGTATTTTACACCTTGACTTGGTGATAATTGAGTTTGTGATTGACTTAGTGATACTTCAGCTTCTGACATTAGTCTTAATTGTCGAAATTTTCGTTTTGAGTAATATTATACCTAAGCTTTGTATAAAGCTGTAGAAAATGAGCTAGGCTAGGGTTTGCTGAAAAAGTCTTTTTCAGGAGTAGGGAACCCACCCCTAATATTTTCCAGTAGGAGATGTAGGGACTTTGGATGCAACATCTCTACAGAGGAACGGGAAATTGATAGAGGAGGTAGTCGGATATATTTGTACCTTGATTTTTATACCTAGGGAGCGCCCAAAATACTAACTTTTTGAGCTTTCAGGATCGAAAACCAGACACTTTTTCCGCTCCTAAAAATGCTGAAGCCTTTATGTGTCAATGCTTTAATATTTAATCATCAAGTCTAGATTAAGTTTTGCTAGCACAAAATAAAAAAGTGGGAATAATCTCAGAAAATAAAATAATATTTCCCTGCCTACTCTCTTCCTTCCTAAAAAGACTTTTTCATCAGACCCTAATTGAGTTTTTATACAAATAAACCACAATAATCTCACCCTAGAAAAGAGTGAGATTACTAAAAAAAATCTGAGCGTGAACTAACTCAAACCTAAAATCTTTTCTTATAGAGAAGAACCTACACCAACATAGGAACCATAAAAGAAGAGACCAACAACTACAAGTACCCCTGTTCCTGCTACAAGAGCAACCAACCATAAAGGAATTCTTCCTGGTTCAGACATCATAATACTTCACCTCAAT
>JAKQYG010000171.1 GCA_023356515.1 Trichodesmium sp. MAG_R04
GGTATTAGCAACTATAGATACTTTGGCATGGCAGGGTCAGGGAAGTATGATTATTGTAGATTTAGTGGAAGGAACATCTTCAGAAAAACGTGACCGAATTATTTGTCACGAAGCAGGACACTTTTTGGTAGCTTATTTATTAGAAATTCCTATTGGCGGGTATGCTCTGAGTGCATGGGAAGCATTTCGGCAAGGTCAGTCAGCCCAAGGGGGAGTTAGGTTTGATGACCAAAAGTTAACTGCTCAGTTACAAAAAGGCATAATTTCTGAGCAACTTGTCAACCGATATTGTACTGTCTGGATGGCGGGTATTGCTGCAGAAGATTTAGTTTATGGCAATTCTGAGGGTGGAGCAGAAGATAGGACTAAGATTACAGCAATTTTGACACAATTAAAACGTCCTAGAGAGTCTAAACTAAAACAAAGTTGGGCATCTTTGCAAGCTCGTAGTTTGTTAGAAAATCATCATTCTGCCTATAAAGCTTTAGTAAAGGCAATGAAAGAAAGAGCCTCTGTTTCTGATTGTTATCAAGCTATTCAGCAGCATCATAATTAATGTGCTGTTTCCATAGGAAAGTACTAGAAATTTATTTTTTGCCTTAACTCTTTTTGAACTTTTTCCCATTCATTTTCACTTTGTAAGAGAATTTCCGTAGCTTTTTCTAAATCAAAATCTTCTCTAGACTCAATAATAGCAAGGGCCATAGATTCTAACTTTTTACATAGTTTAGACAAATTAATTGCCCCTAATAAAGCACTGGTAGAATTTAATGTATGAGCCGCTACTTTTAATCCATTAAAATCAAGTTTTTTGATAGACTTTCTAATTATACTTATATATATATTACTATCAGCAAGATAGTCTTTTATCATAATAATTAGTTCATCCGGTTCATCATTATAAAGATTGTACAAGTTTTCTATAATTTTAGGGTTGATGGCTAGTTTTTGATCGTCTTTTGGTTGTAATACATAGTCTAATAAATCTAAATTTAAAACTGTATTTTCCTTCGTTTCTAGTATATCCTCTGTATCTAAATCGATTAAATCATCAACTTTTGCTAATTTCTGTACATCTTTTTCTGTATTGCTTGGCACAATAGTAGATAATGTGCTTTTGGGTGATGTTATTTCCCTTAACTGAAAAGTTGACTCTACTTTACTATTAGTAAGATTCGGCTCCCGAGTAACTACTTGGTTAGAAGAGTTAATGTTTGCTAATGTTGATTCTGGAATAGATGAATAACTACTAACTTTATTGTCTGAATCAGCTTTGGGTTGTAATTTGTTGTTTTGTATTGACTTGAATTTGTTTAAAACTTGTGCTAATTTTTCGTTATCAATTGGTTTAGTTATATAATCATCCATACCAGCGTTTAGACACTTCTCACGATCCCCCTGCATTGCATTAGCTGTCATAGCAATAATCCAAGGGCGTTTTTCTTCTGGGTATTTTTGATAGATTTGAGAGGTTACTTCTATTCCATCCATATTAGGCATTTCCAAATCCATTAATATTATATCGTAGGATACTCGTTCGAGAGCATCTAAAACTTCTATTCCGTTAGCAACTACATCTGCATGATAACCAATTCTTTTTAGTAAATGTACTGCTACTTCCTGATTAACTACGTTATCTTCTGCTAACAAGATGCGCACAACAGAGCCATCACTACTTTTTTCACTTAAATCTTTAAAATATTTTACTCCTAAGCTAGGAGTTTTGGTGTTAACTTCTCTTTCTTCTGTAGTCCCGAATACTTGCAGTAAAACATTATAAAATTGAGACTGTTTGATTGGTTTCGTCAAAAATCCAGCGAAATTAATTTTTGCCTCCTGAAATTCTTGAAAATTTTCTGCTTTACCAATATAAGTAAACATTATTAATGGTAAATATAACTCAGAATTATTATTTTGTTTGGAGTCTTGTTCAGCTTCTAATTTGCGAATATTTTTAGCTAATGTCAATCCATCCATATCTGAAAGATTCGTGGCGATAATTCCAAGATCAAAATCTCTTCTCTCTTTCAACAACATTAAAGCTCTGGCAGCAGAATCAACAATTACAGGTATCATTTTCCAGGACTTAACTTGTCGTTTAATTACCTCTTGATTAATATTATTACTTTCTGCAACTAATATTTTCTTACCTTTTAAGAAATTATCAATTCTTTTCGGAGAAGACACTGCAATTGCCTTGGCTTGAATAGTAAAATAAAATGTTGAACCTCTATTAACTACTTTTGGTTTAATAAAGTTAGGTGGTGGACTTCCACCAATACTTACTATAGATTCATTACCATAAAAATTTTCAAGATTGACCTGATTTCTGTTGTAATTAGTGTGAGAATTTTTATCGATTTTTAACAGATATTCTGGTTTTTTTTGTTCTAGTAAATTTTTGTTTTCTACTAACTTAGAAATAACCCACATTTGACCACCCATCATTTCACTTAATCTTTTGCTAATGGCTAACCCTAAACCTGTACCACCATATTTTCTGGTTGTGGAAGCATCCAATTGAGAAAAAGCTTTAAATAAGCGATACATCCTATTTTTAGGAATACCAACACCTGTATCCTTAACAGCAAATTGTATTTGATAGCTACCTGTAACTTTACCAGGAACCTTAAAATTAGATATTTCTTCTAAGAGACTATCTTCTCGATAATCTTCTGAAGTTTTTATAGCACTGATATAGACAACCACTTCTCCTGTTTCCGTAAATTTAATAGCATTTCCCAATAAATTTACCAGTACTTGACGTAGTCTGGTCAAGTCTCCAAGAATCATTTCTGGGACTAAATCATCAATAAAAAAAGCTAGTTCTAAGTTTTTGTTTGCTGCCCTTGGCGCTAATAACTCTAGTACATCTTCAACACAGCTTCTAATATTCAAAGGACTTTGTTCTAATTCTAGTTTTCCAGATTCAATTTTAGTAAAATCAAGAATATCATTAATAATAGTTAGTAGTGCATCCCCACTGACGCGAATAGTCTCCACAAAATTTCGTTGTTCAGGAGTTAATTCCATATCTAATAATAAGCTTGTCATCCCAATTATACCATTCATTGGGGTCCGAATTTCGTGACTCATCATTGCTAAGAATTCGCTTTTAGTACTATTAGCTATTTCTGCTGCCTCTCGTGCTTGTTCTAGAGCTTTATTATGAGTTTCTAATTCTTCTTTATGAGTAACTTCTGACTCTAATATTTCTGCCTGAGCTAATGTTAATCCGACCTGAGATGCCACTTCTTCTAAGAATTCTATTTCATCTTCTTTCCACTGACGCATATAATCACATTGATGTAAATTAATAATGCCATTTGGTTTTCCTTGATAGGAGGTACGAATTGCCAATATTGATCTGATTTTTAGTCTCCGGTACATGGGTGCCGATGATTTTAATAGAGGATCTGAGAATACATCTGGAGAAGCGATCGCTTTATCTTCTGCTAATAATTTTTCTGTATAAGAATTGTAAGTAACAGCAATATCTAAATCCAATGTTGATTCATAGTTTGTTTCCAAATATTCAGCAACACAAGGTAGGTGTGGATAAGGTTCAGTAAAATAGCTATGAATTGAACAACGGTTAACTTCAAATATTCGTCCAATTTGCTTAGCAGTAGTCTGAAAAATTTCTTTAGTATCTAACTTAGAGCGAATTTCTTGGGTTATTTGTTTGAATAATAAAAAGTGTTGATATTTTGTTTGTAAAGCTTTTATCTCATCTTGTCGCAACAATTCACCACCAATATAAGTTGCCATTAGTTTTAAAACTTCTATATCTATTGAACCCCATTTATTCTTGGTAGAACGACTGGTAAAACTAAGGGTGCCATAAACTCTTCCTGAGGCAAAAATTTTAGTGCCAATATAAGATTCGACACGACGCACGGTGTAAGCCGGGTGATGTCGCCATTGTGAATTTTTAGCTGATTCAATCACAAGAGGTTCATTGTATCGTAATACTTCCCGGTCAAATGTTTGTTCCAGAGTAAATGCATCTCCTTTAGCTATTCCAAATAGGAAATCTTCTGGTAGATGAGCTGCAATAACTTCATAACGTTCTCCTAAAACTTGCCCTAATAAACCTATATCCATGCCAAAACGATGGCACCCCATTTCTAGTAATGCAACTATTTTGCCTTCAAAGGAGCTATCTGCATCTGCAGTTACTTCATAGAGTTCTTTGATTGCTTTTTGACTAGCTTGTAATTGTTGTTGGGTGGAGATTTTCTCAGAAATATTAGTTAGGGTGCTTACCATATTAGTAATGTTGTTTTCCCTATCAAGCACTAATGTACTTTTCATTTCTACTGGACAATAGTTTCCGGTTTTGGTTAACAACTTTAGTTGATAGCAACCGGCAACTAATTTGTTATGAGTAATAGCTAACTCTGTACTTTCTGGATGATTTTCTGTGAGAGAATTTAACTTATTTATATCTTCTGGATGAATATAGTCTAAAAATTTTTTACCTAAGCTATTTTCAGGTGTAAAACCTGTAATTTTTTCCCATGCTTCATTTAAAAATCTTAAGTTGCCTTTAGCATCAGTTTGCCAAACTATTTCTGGTAAATTATTAATGACTTGGCTATAATTTTCTATTTGAGACCGTTGTTGTATTTCTGTTTCTTTTGACTGAGTAATATCAACTAAATTTCCCACCATTCTCACTGGTGTTCCTGATTTCCATATAGCTTTTCCCCTGTCAAGAATCCAGATAAAACGGTCATCTTTGCATTGAATTCGATATTCTATTCGGTAAGCAGTATTTTTTTTATCTAAGTGTTCTCGAACGGCAGTACTAACTCTGTCTATATCCTCTGGGTGAATTCGATTTAACCACTCATCAATTTTATGAGAAATTTCATCATCTTTGTAACCTAACATTTTTTTCCACTGAGGAGAATAGAAAAATTCGTTAGTTTTAATGTTCCAATCCCAAATACCATCTTGATTTGCTTCAATAGCTAAGGCGGCAGTTTCTTGGGTTTTGTAATAGCTTTTTTCTAATTTTTTTTGTTCAATGGCGAATTGTTTAAGTTTTTCATTCTCTTGATATAATTTTATAGATGTTTGTTTTGTATAACTATGAAAGGAAATTAATAATTGAAATAATAACTTACTTCGAAGTATTTGTTGAATAATTTTTCTAGGATTAATAAGATTATCGATATTGTCTATAGAAGTTTGCACAATTAGGGGTAGTAGGCAATAACTTTTTTTCATTAAACCTAAAGCTACTTCTAGGCTAGATTGAGAGCTTACCACCAATGGTAAGTTGTTACAAACCATCTCCACCTTAGTTTTATTAAAGTCTATTTTTAATGCTTGTAGTTGTACTATATCTCTACTACTAATTGTACCTATGATTTTGTTTGATTTTTGAGGCTGTGAATTTTGTTGGTTTTGGTTAATATCAGTCTGATTTTTAGATTTTTTTTCTTGGGCTTCGATAATCAGAATATAATTTACATTATGGGTAAACATCAGTTGGGTAATTTGTCTAATTGACAAAGACAATGAAGCCTGAATAACTTTAGATTCATTAATTTGTTCTAGCTGATTAATTTGGATTAAATTGTCTGGTAATTGTAAAAATGAGTTGTAGTTTATTTTTCCAGGTAATGGTGGATTATTCTGATTTTTTGGTAAATTATCCTTAGATTTTAAATTTTTATTTACAGTATTATTTTGGTTGATAGATAATTTTTTTCTGCTTTTGAATTCCTCGTCTGGGGAAGGTAAGGGGGAGATTGATTTTTTATTTTTATGCTGATATTTTATGTCAGGCACATTAATAATAAAACTGCGGCCAGAAACTAGGCCAATAAGTTCTTCTGAGTCATCAACTATTGGTAGATGATTGATTTTATGTTTTTCGAGTAGTGCAAAGAGAGCAAAGATATCTGGAATTTCTGATAGGTAAGCTGTTATTATTGATCTGATCATAATTTTAGCAATCGGAAATCCATTGAGAGGAGCGCCAATAGAGGCTAACTGAACTAAATCTTGCTCGGTAAATATACCAATAATTGGACCTAAAGATTGTGCCTTTGTATCTGGAGAATTGGAATTTTGACTTTGGTCTGGGGATGAAGGACTGGGATGGCCTGGGGGCAATATTGTTATAGAATTAGCAGCAGATGGTTTGTCTGTAATTAACACACAACTTGAACCTGTACTACTCATGGAGAGAATGACATCTTCTACAGCAGTTTCTGCTGTAGCAGTAAGGGGATGATAATCAATGACTTGACTAAGAGAGGGAATAAACATCTTAACAATTACTTTGAATTGTGTTGGCAATAAAATTATGAATGTAGGTTTTGGTCTCGAAATAATTCAATTATAGACGCTTCCTTTGGTAGGAATAATATAGAACTTGCTGATAAAATATAAAAGCATTGACATTCTTAAAGTTCTAAGCCTTTTTTGTAGAAAAAATTACCTAATTTTCGGTTTTTCAAGCTGAAAAAGTTAGTATTTCGAGCACTCTCATGCCAGAAAAATCAAGGGACAAATATATACGACTACCTCCTCTAGTATTCCCTAATATAACTATTAGGCTATACCTAACCTAATTTCCAGGATAAAAATTTAAACAAAACTGTTTACCTACCCTAGCTTGACGTGAGGTATATATTTTTTATAAAGGGTTTAGTCTGAAAAAAATGTGTAATTAATGTAGTTTGCACCATATGGCTCAATTCTCTATTAGACTTGCGCCATTTTAGTTATTATTTATCAGTATCTCAAAATGAAGCTAGAGGCTTGAGGTTTTATTTTTTTGTTACGGTAAGTATTGAAAATATGCTGAATTTACCCAACCTCAACCATATCATTTGTCATAAATTTAGTCAACATATATTGCTATAGTATATTAGAATTTGGTAGTTAAAGTATCAAGTAAATAATGAGTAAGAAACTGCTGGAGTGAATATACTGTGACTTTTGAAGAGCTGATTCAGAAGGGAGGCCCTGCTATGTGGCCTTTGTTAATTTTATCAATTTTGTCCCTAAGTACCATAATTGATCGCCTCTGGTTCTGGACAAATCTATTAATTAAGGAAAAACAAACAGTTAACCGGGTATTAGAGGCAGCACGCCGTGACTGGAGTATAGCAACGGAAATGGCAAGACGTACCCTCAAACAACCGATAGGTCGTTTTTTATATTCAGCTTTACGGTTGCAAAATCCAGAACCGGAGGTATTTAAGTTGGCACTGGAGGCTGCTGCTGATGATGAGTTGGCCTCAATGCGAAAGGGAGATAAGTTACTGGAAGGGGTAATTGCTTTGGCTCCCATGTTAGGGTTACTGGGTACTGTTTTGGGCCTCATTGGTTCTTTGAGTTCGATTCGCCTGGGTGATTTGGGTACTTCTTCCACTGCTGGGGTAACAGTAGGTATTGGTGAAGCTTTAATTAGTACGGCTGTTGGTTTGGTAGTAGCTATTTTTAGTCTAGTATTTTATCGATTATTTCAAAGTTTATTATTTAATCAAATAAAGGTTTTTCGGAAAGCTGGCAATGAGTTGGAATTACTTTATCGACAATATTGGCAACAGGTATCTTTAAGTAATTCACCAGATAAAAATCCTTATTTTCCTCCTTCATTGCTTCAGAATCCTCAGAATACTTTAGATACTTTAGAACAGGATAAAAAAACAAAAGATTTTTCATCGGAAAGTGATGGGGAATAATATCCAAATAAACCTAATAATAACTGACGGAAATTCTGGGGATGAGAACAAAAAGTTTACTGATTTATTGAACTAAAGTAATATTCGATTTTCAGGTATTAATTATTAGTAAAATAGTAATCATTACTTTAAAAAGAGTAGAATATTTGACGTTTTTTCATAGGTGAGTTTTCCTATAAAATATACTTCTAAAAAGCTATTTTGTCGAAATTATACTAATCTTTCTGTATCCTATCTTACCCTCTATTTAAAGCGGATTTAGTATGACTTGGGTACAGTATCATAATTTCTCATTACTATCTAAACTAAAAAATTATGAAACTTAATCAAGAATTGGCTAGTGAAGAAGTTAGGATTGAGTTAATACCTCTAATTGATGTAATTTTTTGTATTCTGACTTTCTTTCTTTTAGCTGCTTTACAGTTAACC
>JAKQYG010000172.1 GCA_023356515.1 Trichodesmium sp. MAG_R04
TCCTACATCTACATCCACTGTTTTGCAAGCAGATGATTCTACCTTAGAAATACTAGATGATATTGAGACTCAAGAAACTGAGCTTTTGCCAATACAATTGATTAGCTTAGAAAATTCAAGTAAAAGTGATGTAGGCAGTCAACGTAAGCATAATGAAGATGCTTTTGGGATTCAAACTCAAATAGAAAGTCAGCAAACCTCTACAGGAACAATTATTCAAGCTAAAGGAATTTATGTGCTTTGTGATGGTATGGGAGGACACGCTGGTGGAGAAATAGCTAGTCAGTTAGCAGTAGACACTATTAAACAATACTTTAAAACAGAAAGTAGTTGGTCATTAGGTTTACCTTCAGAGGAAACAATTCGTGAAGCAATTTTACAGGCGAATGAGGTTATTTACGATATTAACCAACAAGAAGTACGTTCCGGTAGTAGTCGAATGGGTACTACTTTAGTCATGGCAATGATTTACGATACAGAAGTAGCTATAGCTCATGTAGGGGATAGTCGTTTGTATAGTTTGTCTCGTGAGAGGGGTTTAGAGCAGATTACTCTAGATCATGAAGTAGGTCAAAGAGAAATTAATCGGGGAGTTGAACCAGAGATAGCTTATGGTCGCCCTGATGCTTATCAATTGACTCAGGCTTTAGGACCACGAGATGAAAATTTTGTTAGACCTGATATACAATTTTTGAATCTAAATAAGGATAGCCTGTTAATTTTAGCGTCTGATGGTTTAACAGATAATCAGCTTTTGGAAAATAATTGGCAAACTCACCTGGAACCACTTTTAGACAAACAAGCTAACTTGGATTTGGGTGTAAGTAAGTTAATTGATTTGGCAAATCAATATAATGGTCACGATAATATTACAGCAATTGTTATTCGTGCTTTAATGGAGCCACAAAAAGATTAGAAAAATTCTACTATGCTAGTGTCTAGTTGCAAAAGTTAATACATTTATAGAATGTATTTGGTATCTATGCGATCGCTAACCTCCTAAGTATCGGTCGGATCAAACAAAGATTATCAAATGCAATGTCAGTTTGAGTTAATGTGCGATGGGGCAGGTCAAGTAGGAACCCGTGCAGGCACATCAATGCCATTAAAACCGACACTCAGGATAAAGAACATTGACTTAATCAAAGAAAAATGACAAGATTAACCTTTAAGTATAAGGTTGCTAAGAATACTCTCTTTGAAAGGTGTATTGGCTTGAACCATGAGTGCTTGTGGACAGAGTGCTGTCAACAGTTCTAGCAGAATCAGGAAGTAAACATTGAAATGTCATAACCAGTGACCTTTTATATCAGTTTTATAAAGCAATGTTTTTAATGATTCGTTTGCAAAGCGCGAAGATATCTTATACCAATTCAATAAATGTTTGTTACAAATGATCATCTACAAGTCTCTCTCATAAAGGCTTGGCCTTTGCAGGAATTATTCAAATTGGTATTATTTGGTCGAACCCTACTCTCTATTCTCTACTCCCTAATAATTAGATTGTGATTAGGTTAACTCTCCTAGACTCTCAAAAAAATACTCCTTTAAAAAATTGGGACTTTCAGGGCAAATCAATAATTAAGGTTGGTCGCTCTCCTGATAGTCATATTGTTATATCTGATAGTTTAGTTTCCCGATACCATCTAGAGCTACATAAAATATCAAAGTCCCAATCTGGAAATATTTGGCGCTTAGTAAGCCTTGGCGCAAATGGAACTTTTATAAATGGAGTTCTGATGTCTCAGGGAATTGTTACTGATGGTTCCCTGATACAGTTAGCCAGGGGCGGCCCAATCTTCAAGTTTCAAGTTCAGGCTCCATCTGCTGCAAATATTTCCCAGCAATGTTGTCCCCGCGCTGGTGATAACTCACCAGGAAACTTATTCTGTATCTATTGTGGTAAACCAATTCAGGTTGAACAAAGTATTCGTCAGTATCAAATTTTACGGATATTGGGTCAAGGAGGTATGGGTACTACCTATTTGGCTTGGGATCAGGAGGCACATAATTTTCAAGGTATGGCCCCTTCCCCTGCTGCGGGTTTGGTGGTACTGAAGGAAATGAATGCTGATATGGCTCAAATTCGTAAGGCTCAAGAATTATTTGAGCGAGAAGCTAGGGCGCTGAAATCATTAAGCCATTCAGGTATTCCTAAGTTTTTCGATTTTTTTGTCGAAGAAGACAAGAAATATTTGGCAATGGAAATGATTCATGGTCAGGATTTAGAAAAACGCATTGTTACTCAAGGACCAATTTTACCACAACAAGCAATAGAGTGGATGATTCAGACTTGTGAAGTACTAGAATATATTCACTCACAATATCCACCCCTGATTCATCGGGATATTAAACCTGCTAATCTTCTAGTACGCCATCGTGATAATCAAATAGTGGTTTTGGACTTTGGAGCAGTTAAAGAAATTGGAACCCCTTTAGGTACGCGAATTGGTGCAGAAGGCTATAGTGCCCCCGAACAAGACCGCGGGCAACCTTTAACTCAATCTGATTTGTATGCAGTGGGTGCAACTATGATTTTTTTGCTAACAGCTAAAAGCCCAATGAATTTTTATCAAAATAGTGGTAATGGTTATAAGTTTTATGTTGAAACCGTTCCCACTATTACACCACAACTACGAGAGGTGATTGAAAAAGTTACACAACCATTGCCTAGTGATCGCTATAAAACTGCCCCAGCGTTAGCAGAGGCGTTGAATAATTGTCTATGAAGCTGCTTTGACATAATCAGGACTTACGCAGAAGAACCATGAAACCAGTTTTTTTCCGTAGATATCTATATCTTAAAAATAATGATTTATCCTAAAAGCCATGTTTCTTCGCGTCAGTTCTAATAATATGACAAATTGATGTTTACTTCCTGCCTGCTCTATAAAACTGATACAAAGCGTCACATAACCTGACAAATTGATGTTTTATTCCTGCTTCAACTGAGGCCGTCGGCGGTTACTCATCCACAGTCATTCATGGTCGAGCAGACCGCATTTCTTAAATTTATACTGGCGTTTAAATGTCAATAAGATTGACAAACCACATTCAGGACAATTGATTTGTCCTCTACCGTTTATAATTCCTGGAATTACAATTTCATAGATGGGGAACTCAGATAATTTTGAGGTACCAAGTTTCCGCGAACATGACCGCAGCTGTCACAAGTTTGAGAATCATAGACTTTCTTTTAACGGTATAACCACCACACCGATACTATTTTGCCAACAATTGTTAACAATGCACAGCAAGATTAACTTCTGAGGGGGTATCTCCCAATGTGGTAGAAAATATCTCTACCATGCTTTTGGTGGAAGCTCTAGTTGCTCCCTAGATGTAGGATTTTGCATCGTACAATCTTTGCCCTGCTTCATATTTAATGATTTTGATTTTGCCTTCATCTCCATAGCGTGCGTAATGTATTAGGATGTAAGCCAAGTATTTCTACAGCCTTCCTAAGTGGAACATAACTCATATAGTCTTTGTTAGCTTATGTGAGTATATGTTAGCAAATAAAACAGTTCGTCAACCTTTTTTTATCAGCTTAAGTATAAGAATTAAGCCTGTACAGAGGCGTTAGTGAATTAATCTTCTTCCCAAGCCTCTACAGCTAATAGTTCACTAATTGGATCTCGCATAGAAAAACCAAACTCTTGTAGTTCTTTTTTCCAATAATGCCATTTATCCCCAAAAAGTAGGGCCATCTTCCAGATACTATCTGTTGGCTTAATTATATTAGATTTTAGAAGGGAATTTACCTGACGCTGGAGTTTGCCCATCGGGTGTATAACCTGTTGGCTCATAATACCTCTTAATTTTTGAAAATTCTCCTAAATACTACTTCCCCATTCTCACTTTTACCGATCCGTAGATTTTCTGTGGCCTTGGAGAAGGTACTTTCAATACGTTTATAAATTTATAGTTTAAGATACTTGCTTTTGGCAAGCAACTATAATAAAGACTAATTTTTTTTAAAAAAGTTATAAACTTTGTTTATAGACTAATAGTCTATAAATTATAATTGTTTCTCCTACTTGAAAAAAATTAATTAATGTGATATTTAGTGTAAGAAGCTCCTTAATTATGAAACTGTTTTTGCATATCTATAAAGATTATAATAGAAAGTAGATATTTATCAAGATGTACCGAAAAATTGGGTCTAAAGCCTCGCCCATAAGCGGGGGAGTTTTTAGTTTATTTTTTTCACAGGCCATGTCCTTGTTGCTATTTAGTTCATAGGAAACATATTAGTCGCGGGTGGGCATACCGAGACAAAAAACGGACGGGTCGGCAAGTGTAAGGCCCCACATTCCGCACTTCTTAACATTAAATTGATAAGTTTTATTAATCTATCGCCCCGAATACTATCCGTGAAAGCCTTATAGCTATGGGCATAGATTTTCACTGTTATAAAGAATTGTAACTAATTTTCTCATAAAAAATTAGTTATTGATAGACCTTATTGATACAGAGTTCTAGAATGGAGGTTGTTCGTATAAGTCTCTTGGAAAATGTAAATATACATAAAGATATATGAAGATCTGCGGAATGTCGGTAAGACTACTCCCAAAGTAGCGGCAGCTAACTCCAAAGCTCATGCAATCAATTATGGGTAAGTTTAGGTAAGTCTAGTAGAACGGTTATCACATAAAGCTCATGTTCAAGACTTGAATGCAGCGCTAAATTTAGCTATGGCATTCAGTTCAACTTCGACAGCCTTGAGATACAACTTTTGAGCACATTAAAAATCAGTTAACAATCTAACTTTTCTGAGAACAAAAGTTAATACAGTCTCCTGTGAAGAAATAATATCAGCTCGACCTTCCATCCCTGGTTGAATCGGATATTGATGTTCGCCCTTAACTAGGTAAGATTTTTCAGGCGCTATAGTAACCTCATAATAAGCTTCTTGAAGCATTTGGTTAGGGATAGCATCTGGAGAAATTGAACGGACAGTTCCTTTGAGAATACCATAATCAGGGAAAGGATAAGCTGAAACACGAATTTGTACGGGTTGACCTATTTTTACCCTAGCAATATCTGTTGCTGTTACTTTAGCCTTCAAGACTAAAGGTGCATTACTAGGAACAATTTCAGCGATCGCTGCTCCTAATTCCACAGTTTGTCCAGGATTACGCAAAGATAACTTAAATATAGTACCATTTGCCGGAGCAGTAATTATACTATTATCAAGCTTAGTATTTATCTGTTCTAGTTCTCTGTTACCAGTAGTCAATTCTTTAACTAGTTCTGTTCGCTTGACTATTAGATCACGTCTATCTTTAGCAAATTGTTGAGCTACTGTAGGCAAAGATTGGGATAATTCTATAATAGCTGACTCAATAGATGATTTATCTATCTTATTATTTTCTGCTACAACTAATTGTGATTTCTGAAAAATCTGAGGTCTAGCAGTAGCTAGAATTTGAACTTCTAGAGTAGATATTTGTTGATTAATCTGCTCTAATTCTATATTGCACTGTTTGATTTTTTCTTGGAGTTGACTCTTTTGGCGACTCAGAGCAGATCCATCGATACGCGCGATCGCATCTCCCATCTGGACTACCTGATTTTCATTTACTTCTATACTATCAATTTCACCTTCTGTAAGTGCTTGAACAATTTTTACATCTCCTATTGGTCGAGCAATAGCTTCAGTTTTCACAGTAGGATTATACTTGACT
Organism: Trichodesmium sp. MAG_R04; assembly: GCA_023356515.1. GTDB lineage: Bacteria > Cyanobacteriota > Cyanobacteriia > Cyanobacteriales > Microcoleaceae > Trichodesmium. Next base: position 5,691 of record JAKQYG010000172.1, read on the forward strand.
AGACTCATTAGAGCAATAGCTACACCAAACGTCCCTACCAAGAACATTCCACCGATCTTATTCCAGCGACTCATAGGAGGAAGAAATTCATCACTTTCTAAGGGTTGTACCTCTATAGAATCATAATTATTAAACATAATTGATTTTTACTTATTAAAATAATTTTTTTGAGACTTAATTGAGAGATTAAGAGGGTAATTCTGGACTAACCATATTAAATTGTTTGTTACCATAGAATGCTCAATGATGTTCACAGTATAAACTTTAGTAGTCAATAGGCATTCTACAAGTATAGATAAGTTATATTGAAGTCTTTAAGAAACTTTTTCCGGAGAAAAGCAAATTTTCTGGCTTAAGAGTTATTTTGTAAATGATCCGGATAAAGTAAAAACTGGCAGAAATTAAGGATTAAAGTTAATACTCAACAGAAAGTCATGATAGAAGTTAGAAAAAAATCCGGATACTGCATATTATCTGGGAAGTTTAAATTAAAGTTCCTTTAGAAGTTAAAGAAATCAGTAAAAGTTACTGCTATTTTATGAAAATTATTAACTATGAGGAAGTTCATCATGCAAGAATATCAACAACAGCAACTTTTTACAGAATTAGATTCAGAAGAATCTACGACTATCAATGGTGGTTACAATGAAAATTATCAAGATCATCGTAGTTTTTTAGGTTTTCAAATTTGTCCTCGCAGTTATTACGATTATCATCGTTATTCTCCTGACTATAAACGTTATAATTCTAATTACTATAAGGGAAACACAAGAGGCTATTACTAATTAAAATTTTTATCAACTTTCTTGAATATTAGCTAAAATTGCTGAAGGCTTAATAATATTGAGTTGAGTACTTATTCTGATATTGCTAAATACGAAGGAATTATAATTCCTGGTAATAATAGGAATTATTAAAATCAAGCTTAAGGAAAATCTCTATGCAATCAACAGAAAATAACCAATAAAAAAATATCCGGATGTTGGAAGTCCCTAACGAATAATAGATTAATAGATCTAAAATCAAAAGATAGTTAAAAACAATTATAGATATTTTAGCTATCTTATCTTATAAATCGAAATAAACCAGAGGATAATTTCATGCAAGAAACTCAAAACAGCGAACTATTTTCCGACCTTTCTTCTGAAGAATCTTGCACTCTTAATGGTGGTCATTATTACCATAATTCTTACAGTTATAGTCGCTCTGTACCTTACTATCGTCGTCCTGTTAGCTACCACTATCGTAGCTATAAGTACCATAATATTCGCCCTGTTCGTTATAGCTACCAAAGCTATTACAATTGCTACTAAAAGTTAGCATATAAATAAAAAAAATCTCCTGAAATCACACCTTACCGAAAGAATAATTCATGACAAATCACAAGATAGTTGCAGAAATAAATATACATTTAAACTATCTTGTTGATTAAAGTAACCGTGAGAAACAAATGATGCAAGAAACTGAAAAGAACGAACTATTTTCTGATATTTCCACTGAAAACTCTGCCACTATTAATGGTGGTCATGGTTGTGGTTGTAATGGCTATAAATCTGCTAGATCTGTAAGTTATGGGTATGGTCCTGGTGGCCATTATTATAATGTTTATGGATATAATTATCCTGTGCGTTATAATTACCGTCCTCGTGGTAGTTATGTTCGCTTCTATCGTAGGAGCTGCAACTAAAAGCCATATCATGGTGAGATTATAGCTCTAATTAGTATTTTATAAATTAAGGGAAGCGCCTATAAATCTATAGGTGCTTTTTTCTGATTTGATTGTTTATGAAAAGAAAGAGTTATTTGGCATAGCATAATTCATCAGTCTAGTTATTTTTAAATTAAAAATTAAATTAAAAGTCAAATTAAAAGTTAAACTATTATGTTAGACATTGTACCAATACCAATATTACCAAAAGTATCTACTGAGGGTGAAATAAATAACTTTAATAAATATCCAATAATTCTCCAACAAAGTGAGGAAGATTGTGGAGCAGCTTGTCTAGCTTCTATTGCCAAATACCATGGTCGTACTTTAACAATTAATCGGATTAGAGAAACTATAGGTACTAATCAACAGGGAACCACATTATTAGGCTTAAAACAGGGTGCAGATACTATTGGTTTTAATGCTAGATCTGTAAAAGCTAATCCAGAAATTTTAAAGCAAATTGACCGCGCTCCTTTACCAGCAATTATTCATTGGCAAGGCTATCATTGGGTGGTTTTGTATGGTAAACAAGGGGATAAATATGTTATTGCTGATCCTGCCATTGGTATTCGTTTTTTGTCTGAAAAAGAGTTAGCTGAAGCCTGGGAAGATTTGGTTTGTTTATTAGTAGAGCCTGACCCAAAACGCTTTTTTTCTGAGGCTGAT
>JAKQYG010000173.1 GCA_023356515.1 Trichodesmium sp. MAG_R04
TTCTCCATCAAACCCTTTCTGATAAGTTAAGTTGTTAACAATAGTGCCGTCGATATGTGCTGCCACAAACACCACGTTATCAATATTATTATCGTCAATAAACTGGAGAATTTCTGTCCGCTCCGCAGCATAACCTTCAAAACGAGCAGATGCTCCAACAGTTCCCAAATTTTGAATTGGTTTGGGCACCATGACAAATTTCCAGGTAATGCCATCATTTTTTGCCTGGAGTAAGTCATTTTTCAGGTTTTCTAGTTGTATTTCTCCTAACATTGTGCGGTTAGGGTCAAAAGAAGTTGCCAGGAATACTCCTATTTCTTCTGGTGTTATTCCAGCAGCTGATAATTCTTGGTCCCGGAAGGAATTGGCATCTAATACTATGTTAGCAACATCATTGCCATAAGTATTAAAACGATATAATTTTCGTTCATTAGCGGTGCGTTCTTCTCCTGTATTTCCATAAAATTCATCTTGCAAAGGATTGAATTCTTGGAATGCCTGTAAAGCATTTTCATAGAGTTGAGTATCGTTAATTAACCCTGTTATTTCTACAAAACGTTGGTTAGAACTTGCAAGGGCACCACCGGAAAAGTTATCAGTAACTTCATGATCATCTATTGTGGCCAAAATTGATGTGGAAGCGCGTAGGTCTGCCCAGGTATTTTTGCCAAAGCGATCGCCATATACTTCCTTATGTTTGGCTTGAAATTCTGCTAAAGTTTCTGCTTGTGCTTTTGGTACCGCTGGGGAAGGAAAATCAGCATAGACTGTATCCCCATGTAAAACAAAGAAGTTTAAGTCTGCTTCAGCAGCATTGGCAATAGCTGGATAAGGAGCAAGTTCTCCAAGCCAGTCTCCGGAAACTCCAAATTTCAACCCATTTTGAGTGCCTAATTCTGCTGCTGTTTTAAATTCTCCTATTTCTGTTGAACCTGCTGGATCCGTAACTCGATAATAATATTCGGTACCAGGATTTAAGTTTGTGATTTCGGCTTTGACTGGAACATTTGTCAGGTTGGCACTCACTGTGCGAATAATGTTATTAAAGTCTGGAGTTGTAGCGACTTCAAATTTTACTTGTCCAGGGGAATTACTATTAGCCCATAAGACTGTTGAAGTTTGAGTAGTATCACCACTGGCAATGCCATTAATTAAACTGTCTGATACTTGTCGAGGATTATAACTTAAACGGTCAATTTCCAGAGGGTCTTCAAAAGCATTAGCAACATTTTCCCAAGGAATAAATTTAAAGTTTGTATTAAAGTTTTGAATTTCTCTATCTACTGGATCTTGCTGAATTACTTCTGGCTCATTTGAACCATCTTGAACTACCAATAAACCATTAGGGAAATTATTACCTAATGGTACATTGATTACATCAGCACCATCAGATTCTTCTGTACTGTCAATAGTGTTAAATTCTCCGATAAAAAAGTTACCAATAAATTCATTATCTCCTTCCCGTTCATAAACAGCAAAAGTATTATTTCCCTGACTAGAAGCTAGTAAATAACCATTGCTATTATCAGTATAATAAATAGTTAAACCTTCTACGTCAGCTTGCAAATTTTCTCCAATTTCGTCAATTAAAATTCCCTCGGTACTACCATCAACTGTAGCATCAAATTTCCAGATGCCAAAGTTTTCTTGAGCAGCATAGAGAATACCTAATTCTTGATCTACAACCATTCCTTCTACTTGCCCATCTTCCAGTTCTTTACCTTCTGGAATTGGTACAACTAGACGACGTGCTATAAATCCACCTACTGTTCCATTAGTATTGGGTATTAACTCTATTTGAACAATTTGATTCCCATCCCCCTGACTAACAAAAGCGTAAGCTTTTCCAGTATTAGGATTAGTATAAGTTGCTAACCCATAAGAAGTTTGTTGCCCATCATCTAGACCAAAAATTGAGGTTGCCCGGTTGCTAAGACTACTAGCAGTAGCATCAGTAAGCTGAGAAGTTTGAGGGTCAATTTTCCAAATTGCTAGAGTATCATTTGCTCGGTCAGTTATAACTGCTAAATCTATTCTTTCATTTCCGATTTGGAAATCATAAACAATATCTACATTGTTGTAACGAATATCCCCAGGAATTACTGGAGAAATTGTTTGTAAAGTTTGACCATTTAGATCATAAACTGCTAAACCAGCATCTTTTAATGTGCTAATAACTAAACTTTGATCGGGGTTATTAGGATGTACATAAATTGCTGGGTTATCTGCATCAGCACCAGCTTCAGTTCTGATTACATTTTGGGTTTCATTAGTAGGCTTAACAACAGGAATACTATCAATATCTAGGGAAAAACCTAAAAATTGAGTTCTTTGAAAATTGTTAAAATTATTATCGCTAACTACCACTAAAGATTGAGACCCATCTGGCAAGATAGGTCCAAATGTCATACCTTCATAATTATCTAAAGTAATACCTAAATCTGCAAAATCTAGTAATAGTCGTTTTTCGGCTACAGCATCAACATCAAATAACTCCCCATTGGGGTCACCTGAATTAATTAAACTGTTAAAATCTTGGATATTTGTTGTATTTTGTAACTGAATTTCATAGAGGCGAATATTATTACTAACTCCTGAAGTAAAAGATCTTTCTAAAGCCAGTAAAGTATCCCTGTTATCTAAGGCTAGTAATTCAACTAAACCATTATCCGCAGAACCATCTGCTGGGACTGGAGCATTAGGAATAGAGTCAACAAAATAGAGAACTTCTTTAACAATTTCGTCAGTTAGTAAATCATATTTAATAATCCGAGAAGTACCCTCATTTTCTAAAGTAGAAATCTCACCGTTTTGGGCTAAAGAATTTTCGGTTACTGTGTAGAGAAAACGCTTGTTTGGAGTAACTGTTAAATTCTCAAAAGCAAGATTATTTCTAATACCTTGAGGAAGATTTGCAGCTGGTAAAGAAAGACTCCCTATTTCTGTACCTGCAAAATTAAATCCAGTTAGAAATTCTACGTTATCAATAAATTCAATATTAGTTACAGTTTGACGGTTTTCTCCAGTAATATCTGCCCAAACTAAACGATGGTCTGAACTAGGAAAAGGAAAGTCTCCTACTAATGGAAATAGAACGTCATTTTCAGCAGGCCAGAAAACGGCGTTATCAACTATTTCTAGATTTATTGAAGGCAAAACATAATCAACTCGTAAATTTCCAGCACTACCAGGTTCATCGTTAAAGTCTGCTGTATCAAAAGCAGGGTTACCCAACTGATTTGCACTTTCTCCACCTTGACGGTTTGTAGCAGTAACTCCCCCTGCGCTATTAGGAGTTACTGAAGTATTAACCAGGGGATTTCTTAATAATTGATGAATGGCATTATTTAAATTATCCCCATCAACTGGATCAGCATTTTGGTCTCCCATAATTACAAAAGCAGCGCCGGGATTTAAACCTCCAATATTACCCTGGTCATCATAGATATAATCTCCTGCTCCAGGGGTAATATAATCTGCCCAAAACCGAATTTCATCATGGTTTCTTCTACCGTTTCTATCTTCATCTCCATCAAAAAATGGAGTAGTAGGATGACTAACTAAAGTATGAATTATTTCCCCATTAACTTCTATGGGTACATCCCAATGACTTTTAGAGGAAAGAGGGAATGCTTCTAATTCTGCTTGAGAATACCAATCATTAGCTTCAACTGTGTCGAGATTATCTGGTAATAATGCGTCTGGCATGTCTTGCCAAAGAAAGTTTTGAAAAGTTCTTATTCCTTCTTCAACAATGGGATATTTTGAATATAAAACCATTGCAAATTGACCGGGAAAATCACCAAACCCAAGGGCATCATTACTATAATTATTTGTACCTGGAGCTATAACTATTTCCCCATTATTATCGAGGTCAAAACCAGAAGCAATGCCTGTATTGGAAGGAGCAAAATATACGAAGGGATATTCTACGGGGGCTATTCCATTTTGACTTATTTCTAAATAGTTCTCTCGAAATAAATTTGCTGCTATTCCTTCTGAGTCAAAATCAAATTCATTAACTAATAAAACATCAGGATTAACTCTTTGAATAATTTCTGCTACTGTCTTTGTTTGTTCGTTTTCTGTTGTGGAAAGGTCTTGAATTAATTGACTTGCTTCAGTACGATTGAGAGATGCATTAAAGGTGGCAAAGCGAACTGGATTTGACATAAATGTAGAAACCTTAGATTACTAATAATCATGATTGTAGTATAATTTGATGGTTTATAGATTAAGTTTTACTTATGTTTATCAGGACTTAGGCAATGACACTAATTATAGTGGCAATTTTTGGAAAAAGATAAATTTTGTGCTATATACAGCATTACTTCATAAGTTTTGTTTATATTAAATTCTATTTACTGGTAGAAGTAAACTAGTGATTTTCTCAGTTGAGGTAAATAACTAATTTTTATGTCCACAAATTTAACAAAACTAGATTCAAATTCAGCAGATGGAGGCGATCGCTCCACAAATTTAATCGCTCCACAAATTTAATCGCTCCACAAATTTAATCGCTCTACAAATTTAATCGTGGTGGATGTCATCAACAATTTTTACACAGTTGGTTATTACCCAATGACACCTCAAGAAACTGAGGAACAAATTGCAACAATGGCTCCAGAGAGCGATCGCCTCGAACACTATTTTGTTGAAAAAGGTTGGTCTATACTTACCTTTTTAGATATCCATGAATAGGGAAAACCTGACCCCCTACACAAAAAGACTAATTGTAGTGTAAGTGCCTAAAGTAATTATACTATATATAGGGGTAATTAACTGTTAAATTAAAAATGCCGAAAGCCGAAAAAGTTTAGTTCTCACAGAATTAGGCATAGTGCTATTACTGCTGCATGAGGGGCAACAAATGGGAATATTAGAGCGGTACAAAAACTTTCTAGACATTCCCAGGTTGAGATATTGATGATATATAATGACTTTATAAAAGACGCTCAGGGAGATATTTCTAATTTACTCGGGGATTTATTTTCTTAGGTTAAATTAGATTAATATTTAAATACTTTCTTAATTTAGAAAAATATGACTAAAAAAAATGATAAATTTAATAATTTAATTAAAATTTTAGAAAAAGAATTAAAACTGACAGGTACAGAAATTGCTGAAACTCTTTGGTTGGCAATGCAGCGTCAACATCGCTCTTCGGCGGATAAAACAAAAATATCCTCTACAAATCAGATAACCAAAAATGAAATAGAAAATACTACAACATCATCTACAATATCTTTTACTAAAAAACCTCAAGATGGTTTTTATCCTAAAATTCCTGAAAATAATTCCTACGCTGAAGTTACTCCTAAAACTAATTCTACTTTTCCTAATAAAAGTGATTTATCTATAAAACTTCCTGATGTTTCTTCACTGCGTCACCCTCTGAAAATTGCTAGGGCTTTTCGTCCTCTCATGGAGTATATTTCTTATGGTAACGCAGTTTTATTAGATGAAGAAGCTACCATTGAAACTATTGCTCAATTAGAAGGACTTTGTGTTCCTATTCTCAAATCTCCTCTGGAACTTCAATTTGATTTGGCTTTAGTTGTAGAGCAAAGTGATTCTATGATTTTTTGGCGGAAAACTATTCAAGAATTACAGCAATTATTCAAACGTTATGGTATTTTTAGGAGTGTAAAAACTTGGGGAATGTTGACAGATAAAAATGGAAAAATTTGCCTTAAACAAGGAATTAAGCAAAATCGTTATTCCCATCATCTTTTTTCTCCTAAAAAACTTATCGATCCTACTGGTCGTCGTTTGATTTTTGTAGTTAGTGATTGTGTTAGCAATATTTGGCGTAATGGTCGGGCTTTTTCTTTATTAAAAACTTGGGGAAAATACAATATTGTAGCAATTATCCAAATTTTACCTCAACGTTTGTGGTTAAGAACTGCTCTGAGTTTAGGGGCGATGGTACAATTAGATTCTTTGCAACCTAGGGTACCTAATTCTAATTTATTGGTTAGGGAAGTTTTGTTTTGGAGAAATCATAATTTACAAACTGGGATAAAAGTTCCTGTGTTTAGTTTGGAGCCGGAACTAATAGAAACTTGGAGCGAGATGGTTGTCGGAAAAGGAATTGTTGGTGCTGGTGGTTTTGTTTTTTCTTCTTTATTAGAAATGGAAGAAACTGAAATAATTCTAGACACAGAAAGAGCAAATTTAACTAGTGAAGAACGGGTGTATAATTTTAAGATGAGTTCTTCAGAAATAGCACAAAAGTTAGCTAAGTATCTTTCTGCTGCACCAGTGATTAATTTACCTATTGTACGGTTAATTCAAAAGAATTTTCTCAGAGATTCTCAACAGGTTCATGTGGCTGAGGTATTTATGGGTAATATTCTAAAACCTCAATGTTTGATTACTCCTGAGATTAATTTTGATGAGGTTGAATATCGGTTTATTGATGAGGAAGTTAGAGATATTTTGCTGAAGGATAGTCCGAGAAAGAATGCTGAGGAAATTATTGGTATGATTTCTCAGGATTTTGCTAAGAGACTGGGGAGTAGTCCTCAAGAATTTTTGGCTTTGTTGAAAAAACCTGATGAGTTGGAAAGGTTGAAAACTGAGAGGAATGTTTTAGATTTAGATGTTAAATATTTTGCTACGGTTGCAACTAAAGTTTTAAAAAGATTAGGAGGTCCTTATGCTGATTTTGCTCAGGAAATAGAACGGTCTCAAAATAAAAGTTCTGAGAATGCTGGGAGGAAAAAGCTTCCTAAGTTAGAAAATAAAGTTTTTGCTTATAAAACGCCGACGGTTAACCGACGGGGAGAAGTTGTCAATACAACAGCTTATATTGCTCCTTACTTCAGCGAGGTTCTTGCAGATGGTATTAGCTTGGAAATGGTGGCTATTCCTGGGGGTAGTTTTACTATGGGTTCTCCTGAGAGTGAAGAAGGTAGTACGGATAGAGAACGCCCTCAACATAATGTGGCTGTTTCTCCCTTTTTTATGGGTAAATATCCGGTTACTCAAGGACAGTGGAGGGCGATCGCTTCCCAAACAGACTTGAAAGTAGATTTAGACTTAAACCTAGAACCATCATATTTTAAAGAACCATATAAAGGTATAGATAGATGGCAAAGACCAGTTGAGATGGTAAATTGGTACGAAGCAGTTGAATTTTGTAAAAGACTATCGAAATTAACAGGAAGGAATTATAGACTACCTAGTGAAGCTGAATGGGAATATGCTTGTCGGGCAGAGATAGGAATTTTGGACTTAGAACAGGGAGAAGGTTATCCACCTTTTAATTGTGGAGAAACTATCACAGGAGAGTTAGCTAATTATCGTGCGTTGGAGACTTATGCTGAGGAACAAAAAGGGGAATATAGAGAGGAGACAACTGCTGTAGGTCAATTTTTAGCTAATGGTTTTGGGTTATATGATATGCACGGAAATGTACGGGAGTGGTGTGCTGATGAATGGCATGAGGACTATAATGGTGCTCCTACAGATGGAAGTATTTGGCTAGATGGAGATAAAAAACGCTCACCCCTTCGTGGTGGTTCTTGGTTCTACAATTCTATTTACTGCCGTTCTGGGTTGCGCTATGACTATGATAAACGGGACTACAATAACCTCTATATTGGTTTGCGTGTATTGTGTTCTGTAAAGAAAAATTTTGTTGGGAGTTTAAAAAGAGAAGGAATTTCATTTCCCTCTAACCTTGAGGTTTTTCACTATGAATATACAACCCCAACGGTTGACCGACGAGGCAAAATTATTAAGCAAGATACTAAGTTTGCTCGATACTTTAGGGAAGTCCTTGGGGAAAAGGTTGAGCTGGAAATGGTTGCTATTCCTGGAGGTACTTTTACTATGGGTTCTCCTGAAAGTGAAAAAGATAGCAGTGATAATGAACGACCTCAACATGATGTGACTGTCCCTCCCTTTTTTATGGGCAAATATCCCGTTACTCAAGGACAGTGGAGAGCGATCGCCTCCCGAACAGATTTGAAAGTAGAATTAGACCTAAAGCCAGAACCATCATATTTTAAAGAACCATACAAAGGTATAGATAGATGGGAAAGAC
>JAKQYG010000174.1 GCA_023356515.1 Trichodesmium sp. MAG_R04
CTCCTGGGACCATGGTCCTAGGAGGTGTCGCTCTGCGTTCCGCAACTACTATCTCTCCGTCGGGACAAACGACTACTATTTTGGTTTTCGTCTCGTGAGTGTTCCCCCCCAGGACTCTTGAGTAGCCCTTTGCCCTTTTGCCCTATTTAGTCTTGCCTTTGGTGAGTCGATTTTTTTTGCTAGCATCTAATACGATAATGTATCAGGAACAACAACACCATTTTATTTTGGATAAACTATAACGTCTGAGTTAGTTATAGTTATTTCAAATAACCGACATTCTCATATATCTTTATGTATATTTATATTTTCAAATAGACTTCTACGAAAAAACTTCATTCTAGAACTTAATATCAATAAATTTTATCAATAACTAATTTTTTATGAGAAAATTAGCTACAATTCTTTATGAGAGTGAAAATTGATGCCCATAGCTATAAGGTTTTCAGGGAAAGAATTCGGGGCGATATATAAATAAAACTTATCAATTTAATGTTAAGAAGTGCGGAATGTGGGAAATAAGAGTGAAGGACTTTTTCTGCAAATCAAAATGTAAAGATATATGAAGATATGCGGAATGTCGAGATAATCACAACAATTGATGTTAATATTGGGAATGACTACTGTCATTAGTACTATTACATGATTCTTGATTAGACTAAATCTTAACTCAACGTAAAAAAGTTGAGGGTAATGAACATCTTTCCCCAACTCCTCTGTGTAAGGATATGGAGAAATTTTTCATAGGGTAGTTTTTTTGAAAAGTCTTGCTATAAGGCTTCATCCGATATTCCGCAGATCTTCTCTTCTCACAGGAAAGGTTTGGGAATAATTCTTCCAGCTTTCTGGATCTATAGCAGTACAAAAAGACGTTAGGACACTTTCTAACTTCTTTCATGTCCTAAAAAACCTTGTTAAGAAATCTAAATATGTCCTAACCTTAGCACGTAGCGCTATAACTCACAATTTTAGTATTGACCTACTTCTAGAATTAGTAGAACAGTTAACTTTTCCAGTTATTTATAATTTATGAGGACCATTAAAATGACAGAAGCTAAGGAGAATAAACTCTCTGATACTCCATCAGAAAATGATAATGATTCTGAAAATTCTATTATTCTCGAACTAGACGAATTTGATTTAAGTGACTTAGACTCAATAAAAGGTACAGCACTAGGCAATATTTTGGAGAAAAATTTTAGCTCTGCTCCAACAGCTCATACAAAACACACTAGTCACTCTAGCCATTCTAAATATTCCTCTTCGGCTTGGTAAATTAATCTTGTAGTCTTTGGTAAAGAGACTTGGAAAATATAGTTGAAAAAAAAATAACCGCTAGATATTAAGAGATAGAGATATCTGGACTTTGATCTTTTTCGCACCGAAAATGACTGCAAACCCAGTCTTAACAAGGGAAATACCTAAAAGAACTAAAAATAGGTTAAAACCTAGGTGTATCAAGAAAATGGTTAATTTGATGTAAAAACATTGCTGTATAAGCTTTTGGCTTAGTTTTTAACCCATTTTTTCTATAAGTCCAGATATCCATAACTTACATTCCGCACGCCAAAATGTAGTATCTCAGACTAACTATTGAAATCCTTACTTCATAAGAACTATGGAGATTATAAGTAAAAATACATATTACAGAAACTATTGATAGTTATTAATAATATATGAGTGAATTTACACTTGTCCCTTTAAGCTCACTTGTTTGCAAAATTGTCTCGCGTTGCAACTTGAACTGCGATTATTGTTATATGTATCAGCATGCCGATATAAGTTGGCAATTACAACCATTTAAAATGTCTGAAACAACAATCATACAATTGGGCAAAAGAATTTATGAACATACTAAAAAATATAAATTATCAAAATTTTCTTTAATCCTCCACGGTGGTGAACCTTTGTTAGGAGGCTTAGATTATCTCAAAAAATTTCAAGATATCATTATAAATAATGTATCCAACATAAAGGTTGAATTTGGTATTCAAACTAATGGTATTTTATTCAATGATCAAATCCTCGACTTTTGTATTAGCAAAAATATAACAATAGGCTTAAGTACAGATGGAGATAAGAAAGCTAACGATTTGCATCGCTTAGACCATCAAGGTAAATCTTTATTTCAAAATTTAGAAAATACTATTAAATTGTTAAGTAGTGAGAAGGGTAGAAAAGTGTGGACTGGGTTATTATGTGTTATCGATCTCAAAAACGATCCTGAAGCAATATATTCATATTTTTCACAGTATAACCCACCTGCTATGGATTTTTTATTACCTTTAAATCATTATGATTTGAGGCCTATTGGTAAGAAAGAATCTCTTGATGCAACACCATACGCAGATTGGTTACTAAAAGTTTTTCAAATTTGGTATTATCAAAAACCTCAAACAATAAGAATTAGGAAATTTGAAGACATTATTTCTATGATATTAGGGTTGCAAGGAAGTTCAGAAGAGTGGGGCCTACAAGCAGTTGATTTCGCAGTTATTGAAACTAATGGTGATATTGAAGCTGTTGATTGTTTGAAAGTTACTTATCCTACAGCCACCAAATTAGGTATGAACATATTTAGCCATAGCTTTGATGATATTTTTCAGTCTAAAAAAATTATTGAGCGTCAAAAAAAGTGGCAACACTTAAGTAAAACTTGTCAAGAATGTAGATTCGTAAAAGTTTGCGGTGGTGGCTATATTCCCCACAGATACTCCAGAAAAAATAAATTTCAAAATCCATCTGTTTATTGTTCCGATATAAAGAAAATAATTACAACAATTCAGAAAACAGTAATTCAGGATTTGCAGCTAATCAAACACAAAAAATGTAAGGAATCAGGTCCTATGGATAAGCCTATAAGTTTTGAGGGATAAGTATTCCGGCAATTACTTCCGAAATTATATTCTCAATAAAAAATAGCTACAATCCTTTGTTTTCCTCATTATTAAAAATGAGACTATTAAATTGCTGAGTCAATCGTTTTCATAATTCAATCTATGACTGGGTTTGAGATATCTGAATTCTTACTAATAAGGCTTATATCCAGTAATTTTATTAACGAGGAGTCGATGTAATGAGTATTAAGCTAAATACTAATACTGTGAAAAAATTAGCTTCTCCCACTGGTACTTCTGAACCATTGGTACAGGCCATTTTTATCGCAGAATATCATAAAATATTGCTAAGTTTAGCTAACCTTTATCAAAAGTTCCAATCAGAATCTCCTGACTTACTTTTTACTTCTACTAATTTCTCTCAGTCTTTTGAGTTAGTGAAATCTTTTTCTAAAGAAACTCAAAAAAAGATATTAAGTTATCCATCTTTTAGTTGTTGGTTATATACAGCATGGGAATTAGCTAATAGAAAAGCCCATATTTTATTTCCAGAGATGCAAATTAAGTTTCATCTCGAAGACTTCAAAAAGTTTATTTTGGCAATGGCAAAATATGATAACGCAGAAAATTTTGAGTGTTGTTTATATACAGATAATTATGGGCGGATCCCTATACCAGGGATGGGAGTGTATTTACAACATCCGCAAAAAAAAGCTTTTCAAAAATTGCGAATAGTCACCAGCAATAAAGGTTGGAAAATTTCCAGTGACCACGAGGAAAATATTGCAATGATTCAATATGAAATACCTCATTTGAAAAATGCTATTGAATTAAATAGTTGTGACTATGATTTACATTTGGGTGGTAGCTATAATCTTGAATTTGAAACTTTAATGACAACTTCAACTATTAAGTGGTTATCTACCTTAGAAGAAGCTTGGTATTGGATCGAAGAGTGTTCTACTTTGTTGGCAAGTGAAATACTGATGGGGATCAAATCTCTAGTGCCTGTATATTCTCATGCTCATGATGTTCATATAAGTCAAACATTTAGAGCAATACCAGGAGTTGTTATTTTATCTTGGATGTCAAATACGTCCGTAATAGTGGAAGCATTAGTACATGAATACCATCATCATAAGCTTAATGCTTTGTTAAATTTAGATCCAATTATTGCCGAAGGCACTTTTGAAGAGATTTATTATTCACCTTGGCGCAACGATCCTCGACCTCTTGATGGTATTTTACAGGGAATTTATGTGTTTCAAGCTGTATTAGACTTTTGGGATAAGTTTCTACAAGCAGATATACCTGTTTTACAAGAAAATCGCTTAAAAAAAAGAGTATATAAATTAAAAAAACAACTGGAAACGGCACTTAAAACCCTAAAAAATCATGCTTCTTTTTCCTCTATTGGTGAAGCATTAATTGAATCAGTAGAAGAAAATATTAATCAAATAGAAACAGAAATATTAGTAGCAGATCAACAACTAATTGATATGCAATTAAAAGAACACCAGCAAATATGGGAAGAGAAAAATCATCATTTAGTCAAGGCTAAAATATTTCCAATTACAGTATCTGCTGAACTAGAAAAAAAAATCAATCAGACTATATTGAATCGGTCATTTCAATTACTCGGAATTAAAGAAGATATTGATTTGCGCCCCTTGACTTATTTGAGACAGCCATTCGATCCCATTCTCAATATTTTGCTAGATGTTTACCATAATCAAGGTTTAAAAGAATTAGAAGATATCTTACAAGAAACTCAGATAGGAAGTTCTATTTTATTAGACCTGCTATGCGGACATACTGCTTATATTCATAAAAACTACCAAAAAGCAGCAATATTTTATGAAAGTTGCCTCGAGAATAATCCTTCAGCACCCTATTTTTGGCAATGTTTTATGTTTGCACTCAGACATTTAAACTTTTTAGATGATTACCGGTTAATTTTACTTAATATAGATACTTTTGTAGCCAAAAGTGAAGAAATTAAAGAACTCATTAGAAACCAACCTAAGTCTGAAGATAAAGTTTTAATGATGATGAAATTGATTAAAAATTTAGTGGGTTAGTGAGTTTAATTTAATCATGAATCAAATAGAAGTAAAACTGATAAAATTTTTAGGGAATAGTTCTTTCCAAAAATACCTTGATATTTTCCCTAGAGGGGAACAGCTACCATCTTTTATTGCTACCGTTAAAGGATTAAAAGCAGCAACGGATTTATGGGTTAGATATCAAAAGTGGGAATCTTTTTGTAAATTAGTTAGATATTTTGGATTGTTTTATTATGTAGATGCTTATTTTGTCCAAGATATTGAAACTTTAAATAATTTACCTAAAGAGTTATTTACTACAACTAAGGCAGTTTTTGGTAAGCATTTTGAGAGGGACACTGAAGCTCATGTTTTTATTGCTAAATCACAGAAATCCTTAGTAAAGATAACTGGAGCTGGATGGTATCCTTTGGTTGTCAATAAAAAAGTTATTGAAAAACATTTAGCCGATCATTATAGTTTTGGGAAAGCTCTAGGCTATCCTTCCTGTTGTCTGAATTTTTTCCAAAAGTATAATAATTGGTATTTTTATAATAATTATTACGAAACTTATCGCAATACAATCAACACCCCCACCTACTTGTCAAACGGATTGTTGCGTCTTATTGCTTTTTCACTTATTCCTCACATACCATGTTCTTTCCATTGTTTAGAATCTATCGACTACGCACAAAAATTAAGACTTCTAATTAAGGAAGAAAGTCAAGAATATCTCTGTGAAATAGAACGCCACCTACAAACACCTATTTTATGTCTATCAGAACTTAAAATATATCGTTTTGAAGGTAGACTTTTATCTAAAAATACGGTCTTATATCATAGTGTAGAAACTATATTTCCTACCTTAAGAAATGATTCTATTTATCAAATGCTTATCCAGGGAGATATCTGTATCATAGAAGGAAATATTGTCAGAGTCTATCAAGATGCTTATCCGGTAGGTGTCTATTTTGCGAGAGGCGATCGACATGCAGTCGAGGCTCCTTTTTTGATAAATTTTAACTAGGATGATTGATATAGCAATCATATTTTATTCGTGGCAAAAATCTTACTGCTTTTTAGGCAACAAGCAACAGGGAAAAGTCAACAGTTAAGAGTTTTAACTTTTTTATCTACTTTTTAATTTGTCGCAACCTATTTAGGATTGCTATATAGCAATCTGAAATACGTTGTAATAATTCAAAAACTAGAAATAAACTCCGAATCTCTTGTCTGTTTAACTATAAGAGTTCTAAAATAGTTTTTGTACCATCTTCACTTCTTGATTTCTACCATCTAATCATTTTTTGCGTAACAAAGCCTAGGATTTCTATAATACAAATGATACAAATGATACAAATGATAAGTTTAGAAGAAAAAATAATTGGCAATCTTCAAGAAAGCGAATTTCAATATATTATTGATTTAGAAAGAAAAATTTTTGGTAATATACTTTGTTTAGAAGATAAAAAACTTTTAATAGATGTTGAGGATAGAGGAATTGCACGACGAGGTTTTTACTTGTATACATTACCTTTGTTAGAGGGGGCGGGATTATGCTCTCCAAAACAGCAAAAAAATGCTATTTTTTGGGGAACTATTCACTTGTGTCTAGGTTTGCATTTAAGATATGCAGATTATATTATTGATAATGATAAAATAGATAAAAGCCCATTATCAATCAGCGAGAAATCTTATCTTTATTTGTTGCTAGCGCAAATGCTATTAAGTCAAAAAGGTTATCTATGGGGAGAGGAACAATTAGCTATGTATAGACAATATTTTGACTATGAAAATGAAATTAATTGTGACCAATTTCATGACTTTGGTAGTTTGTGGAGAAGAGTATCTCCACTCCTCGTTATTTGTGAAAGTTATCTAAAATCATCTTGGCAAATAATCGATTTGAATTTTTATTACAAGCGATACCTAAGTTGTTTTTTACTCAAAGAAGATTGCATAGATATTATCAAGGATATTAATTTTCAAAAAACTCCTGTTACAAGTTTAATATCTGACTACGGTGTTCATATTGACGGAAATTTAGTGTTAATGGTTAGTGTGATCGACTCTGTAAATGTTATCGTTAATCGAACGTTAGCTAAAATTAAAAATCACATATCAGAGAAATTGCCAATATGGAAAATAATTATTGATAGTTTTCTGTCTTAGAGGCTGTTTTAAAAGTATGAGAGAGAGTACAAAAGAACACAAGGGGTAAAGTATGATTAAGGAAAAATACATATTACATATAAGGCGCTCAGAACAATGGGTAAAGTATATACGAGTAATCTGGGCGTTGGTAATTGGCGGGATGATTTTCTACTAGGGGTGATATCCATCACTTACTCTGGTTAAATATTTTAGAGGTATTAGAAACAGATTACTCTTAGAGTTTCATCCCTTGATTTGCCAACGCCCCTTTGGTTGGTGGAATTGGTATCGGCGCTTCAGTCAAGACTACGAGTATTTGCCTCCAAACTCGGAGATAATGATTTACATCCCCATGATTCGTCTCATGGTTCGGCGTTTAGCATAATTTGCTACACTCCTATCCCTTTTCAAACAGCCTCTTAGGGCTCTTGCCCTACTACGAACCTTAATTATGAATATTCGACCGGACATGATCAGGACTTGCGCGCGTGAACTACATGAGCGTGAGGACGAATGCCATTCGCCCCTACATATGGCAACCTACATTTTTTACATTTTTAGGTGTGTCAGTATCTAAAGTTTCAAATTATTTGGTATAATGTATAGCAGTTTTCATGTCCGTCGACTAGAGTAGGGACGTTGCATGCAAAGTCCCTACAAGGTTTTGGTTATGGCGATGTAGTTCATCAATTTGAAAAGCGCTGTAAACAAGCCGAGTTTTTTTCTCTTGTTAATATTAGTTCCCTTTGTGAACTTATTATTTTTAGGTTACTTAGCATTTGGATAATATTAAATACAGGCTCTGGTAGTACTGTAGTAGACCACAGTAGGGACATTGCATGCAACCTCCCTACCTCTCATCCTGGGAGATGTTAAGGATGGGTTCCCCACTCCTGAAAAAGACTTTTTCAGCAAGCCCTAGTTAGCTTTGTCAATGACCCGCTTAAAAGACTTAGAAAAGTCATCTGTAGGAACA